>CAIULN010000001.1 GCA_903900025.1 uncultured Methanomicrobiales archaeon
AAAGCCGGCAATCAGCGCGCAGCAGCAATGAAGGAAAAGGGGACTGTCCACCTTTCAAAAGCTGTGCAACTGCTGCTTTCGCGGTTTAAGGAGCATCTGCATGTTAAAGCCTAGGCAGATGAGCCACCTGTTTATTACGGGATCCAAAAATCAAATGGAGCCGGTTATTCAGGAATTATACCGCCAGAATGTATTCCATATCGAAGAATTCGTAGAACAGACAATGGAGGGGTATGAAGGTGTAAAGATAGGAACGCCTCTTCCCGGTGCCAGTGAGGCAGCCTCAAAGTTGATCAGGATCCGCTCTATTGAGAACACCTTCGGTGTTAAATTGGAGGATGTTGTGCCCAAAAAGAGGGTACCGGTCCAGCAACTCAGGGAAACCATTGATACAAAACTTTCTGCGATTGTAAGTGAAGTGGAACAGATTCAGGCAAAAAAATCAAAATGTGAAGCGGCGGTAAAAGATCTTGAACAGAAGATCAACGAACTCAAACCGTTTGCCGCGATTCCTCTTCCTCTTGAGATGTACAGCGGCTATCAGAACATTGCTGTATTTACCGGCAGAATATCAAAAAGTCCTGATTTGATTGTTCCGAATGAGACCTATTTTTCACACGCAAAGGAAGGGAATTTCATTGCAGTTTTTGCACCTGCTGAGCATAATGGAAAGGTACAGCTAAGCCTGCTCCAGGCAAACTTTGTTGCAGTTCCGGTTCCAAAAGGTGAGGGATTGCCACAGGACCTTCTGAACCTTTACACAGAGCAGATTGCAGCTCACAAAAAGGAGGTTGCTCAGATTCAGGAACACCTTGAAGCGATGAAAACGGAGCAGATCGAATTCCTTGCAGCCTGTGAAGAACTGATGAGCGCCGACGTTGACAAGGCCGAAGCCCCGCTCAGGTTTGCGATGACCAACGAGGCATTTCTCGCAGAAGGGTGGGTTCCTGCAGACCGTGTTGACGTTTTAAGTGATGCGCTTGTCAAAGTGACCGGCGGGAAAATCCTTGTCACCGTGTTACCTATTGACTTCGAACACGACAGCGTCCCCGTCGAGTATAACAACCCGTCGTTTGTAAAACCGATGCAGGTGCTCATTGACGTTTTCAACCGGCCCAGATACACCGAGATCGATCCGACCCTGATGGTATCCATCGTCTTCCCCATCTTCTTTGGGTTGATTCTCGGGGATGTCGGATACGGGTTGATTCTCCTTGCGATGGCATTCGGGCTCCGGAAATTCTTCAAGGGCGAAGAAGGCCAGCAGCTGCTGGCAGTGCTCAGAAATGCAAGCATTTCGAGCATCTTCTTTGGTTTGCTCTACAGCGAGTTCCTTGGTTTTGCAATTCCGGGACTGACACCGGTCCTGTTCTCCCGCCACCTGATGGCCGAGACTGCACATGGTGAGGCAGGGGGGCACGGCCCGATGATTCCGGAGCTGATGGTCATGTCAATCTGGATCGGTATCCTCCATATCACGCTCGGGCGTATACTCGGCATGATCAACCACGCACGCCAGGATCATGGCGAGCACCGTATCAAAGCGGTGCTGGCAAATTTCGGCTGGCTTGCCGTCATGTGGGGTATCCTGATTGCGATCTGGTCAATCGCAGCATTGCCGCTTATGCCCAATCTGACCGGGCTTCCCGCGGTTGTGTCTATGGTAAATCTCGGGGGAGTTGTTGGGGCAGTGCTCATTGTATTGGGTGTGCTGTTCATCGCACGCGACTCAGTGCTTGAAGTTGTTGAAATTCCGACGATTATCTCACATGTTTTATCCTATGCCCGTATCGTTGCGGTCGGGCTCTCATCGGTTGCCATTGCGATGGTCGTCAATTTCATTGCAATCGGCATGTTCATTGAGCCCCAGTTGAAAAACTTTTCAATCTTTGGTATTTTTATTATCATTGCCGGACTGGTCATATTCCTTCTGGGGCATGCACTGAACACGGCACTGGGTATTCTGGGTGGAGGACTCCACTCAATCAGGTTGCATTATGTCGAATTCTTCACCAAGTTCTACAAAGGTGGAGGCAAGAAGTACATGCCATTCGGAATGAAACGAAGATTTACGGAGAATTAGATTATGGCAGCAGAAATGGTAGCAGCAGTAGATGTTGGTATGAGTGTTGAAGCAATCAAGGCATCGCAGATGGGAATGAAGGCACTTGGTGCAGGTATCGCGGTCGGTTTGACCGGTATCGGCACAGGCGTGGCTGAGATGGGAATCGGTTCCGCCGCAGTCGGTGCAGTTGCCGAGAACAAGGATATGTTCGGTCTTGCACTGCTTTTTACGGTCATTCCTGAGACGATCGTCATCTTTGGTCTGGTCGTCGGTCTCCTGCTTTTGTTCGTATAAACCGGAGCAGACTATGGGACTGGAAGCGGTTGTTGAAGATATCAGGGGCAAGGGCAGATCAGAGGCAGAAAAGATACGTGCTGAGTCCAGGCAGGAAGTCGAACATATTCTTGCTGCGGCAAACAAGCGTGTCGCGGAGATCAAGCTTGCCACAGAAGAAGAGATGGCAAAACAGGCGACCCATCTCCTGAGCATGGAGGTCTCTGCTGCAAACCTGCTTGTCAAGCGTGAACTGCTGAACACAAAAAAAGAGATGCTCAATCAGGTGTACCAGACCACGCTCGCCGAAATTTCCCGGCTCCCTGAAAGCTTCCATAAAGAAGCCATCAAAAAACTCCTCACCGATGCGAGAAAGGAGATCCCGAAGGGTACCGTCTACTGTAATGCACGTGACGTACCCGCTGCAAAGGCCGTTCTTTCTGAGCACCATGACTTTGCCGGTTTTTCGCTTGGCAAGCCCATCGACATTGAAGGTGGGATTATCATTGAAGGTGAGGGAGGAGGGTTGCAGATTGATTACAGTTATCGCACATTCCTCGACAGGGTGTGGGAATCCGGGCTGAAGGATGCATCAGATATCCTGTTTGCCTGAGGAGGTACGCACATGGTCGGGATGACGGGGGGTCCCGCCCCCTATGTCTACGTCTGTACCAGAATG
>CAIULN010000002.1 GCA_903900025.1 uncultured Methanomicrobiales archaeon
ATGAAAGCACGTTGGACATCTGCTCCGAGAGCTCGATGTGACGATCGATATTGTCGGATAATATACCTATCCGGCCAAGAAGTTTCTCGTTGTTGGTGATCAGGTCTGAGTCCCCGTACCGCAGCGAATCGACCACATCTTTTGTCGCCCAGAGCACGTTGAGGTAATCGATCAGTACGTGCTTCATGCGGTAGATGTCATGGGCGATCTTTCTCTTGGCCAGGTTCTCTTCGATGAGTGATTTGCTGATAGCATCACCATGCATCTCGATCTCGCGGAGATACTCAAAGTTGCGGTCATTATTCTCATCAATAATCCGTTCCAGGACCATGGTGATTTTGTCCACAGGAGGCTCTTCTGAGATTTTTTTGAAAAACGGCGGGGCGTACCGCGAAAATCTCAGGAGCCGGTTAATCTCATCGCAGTGGACCGTGAGGATCAGATTGTCGCGGATAAGGACAAAGAGCGGGTGCACTGACATCTTCTCGGCCCGCACGGTTGCCGAAGGGAGCATGATGCCCAGTTCAGTGTCGTAATCTTCATATGCCGAGTAAAAACCGGTGGTCAGTTTCGGGACCGGGATCTTGGAAAAACCGGCGACCTGGGCGATATTCTCGATCTCTTTGTCATCCTCTCTGGTGGTGTAGTCGATCCAGGCGATACTCGCATCGCGGATGGCAGCGAGGTATTCTTCAAGAGGGCGGTCCATCAACCGGTCAATCCTGCCATCCTTAAAGAGGATAATGCAGAAACTCAACGGGATGGGCCCATTTACCTGGGCTGTTTGCGGGGTACTTTGCATTTTCATGACGGCGCCTCATGAACTCCGGCTGTCATTATTGTGCCGTGTGTCGTACGAGTTATTGATACCGGAAGTGTATATAGGTGGCTGTGGCAGGGGGAAATTTGTTTGGCCCGTCCTGACAGGATGTAGGATGTGTCGGAACACTTATTATCCGGAATGCACCTGTCCGGTTATGTATAATTGCAGGTTTGTACTCCTGGCAGTAATCATCATTATTGTTGTCATTTCAGGCGGGTGTACATCATCTGCCCCCTCCTCTCCAGGATCCCCCGCACCATCACAACCTGCGTACCAGCAGGCGTCGTCCACCACTCCCCCCGCTGCGTTTGTTATCAGGGCAGCCTCCCTTACGCCGGGATCAGTTCTTCCTGATGTCTACACCTGTAAAGGTGCAAGTGAATCCCCTGAGGTTGCATGGGACGGTGTTCCCTCCACAACGAAAAGTCTTGTCCTGATCCTTGATGACCCCGACGCACTAAATAGCAGGTTTACCCACTGGCTCGTGTTCAATATCCCCCCGGACTCCCGTGGGCTCACCCGGGCACAACCGAATGCAAAAGTGCTCGCCAACGGGGCGCAGCAGGGGGAAACCAGCGCCGGTTCACGGGGATATTATCCCCCCTGCCCACCGATCGGGACAACGCACCGCTATGTGTTCAGGTTGTACGCGGTTGACATGGACATCACCCAGCCGACCGCAGACCGGGAATCCATTGACTGGGCACTGACCGGGCATACCATCGAAAAGACGGAGTTTACAACGACGTTCAAACGCTGATGGGTTTGTACTCTGTCGAATTCCTTTATGGTGAATATACAAAAATACAATGAGGATAAGGGAGGGGACAATGCCTGTCCCCCCCTACCGCCCCTGCGCTTAGAGCGATAGTGATGTATTACCTGCCGGGGTTGTATCGAATTTGAGGGGAGCCACAAGCGTGCGGGGGTGAAACCCCCATAAGCGTCCAGATTTTTATTGAGCATTTCTAAAGAGCTATGGATCCCTATTTTTATGCCCGGTCCCGCACCGAGAGTGCAAAAGCTGCGGTGACTGCAATGGCCAGAAGGAAACTCGCAAAGAACCCCATTGAATAGCCGACTGCGGTGATGATGATCCCTGTGACGAGCGGCCCGGCCGAATGCCCGATATCCATCGTGGAAGAGAGCGCCCCCATGGAAGCCCCGATCTGTTCTTTTTGTGCAATATCAGCAACGTACGCACTGGTGGCCACGGTAGAAAGTGACATGCCAAGACCAAACGCGGCGCTGACGAAAAGAACGGTGGAAAACCCGGTAGTGAACGGGATTAAGGCTACAGAACTGCCAAGTATGATAAGCCCTGTAGTGATCTGGATGCGTTTGTCGAAACGGTCGGCAAGGTTCCCGAAGAACGGCTTAGTCCCGGCGATGATCAGCACCTGCACGGCAAAGATAATCCCCGTCAGATAAGGGCCAATGCCCCGGGAAGCAAGAAAGAGGGGAAGAAACGTCTCGAACGCCCCAAACGAAAAGTAGGTTGCCATATCGACAAGGGCGGTTGCACGGAGCCCGGCGTGGGAAAAGAAGGTCACAAAACCTGAGCGGAAACGGGAGAGCGGGAGCAGGTCAAGTGGTGCCGAGCGGTCCTCGCGGTACATGAGGGTCATGATGAGGACGGGAACAGCAGCGAACGCGGCGACCAAATAAACCATACGGTACGGCATAAGCCCGGGATAGAGCACGAAATACGAGATGATGATCCCGCCGATAAGGGGAGCAATGGTCCTTCCCATCAAT
>CAIULN010000003.1 GCA_903900025.1 uncultured Methanomicrobiales archaeon
ATATTGCACTCCTGCGTGTGAATGGTGCCACCGCTACCGGGATCCACGAGATCTCCGGTGTGCCGCGCGCATCGGTTTACCCGGTGCTGGACCAGCTCACAAAAAAGGAACTCGTCACGGAATCCCAGTCCTCACCCAAACGGTTTGCTGCACTCCCCCCGAAAGAAGGAATCGGCAACCTGCTGTCCCGTATCGAGCGGGATGCAGGACTGGCACAGGAAGCACTGGCAGCGATCTATCGCGAGCGGCTGAGTACCGAACGGGGGGAGCAGGAACTGATCTGGAATGTGTACGGGATACATGCCGTCCAGAAAAAACTTGCCGAGCTCCTTGCCCATGCACAGCACGGGATCCGGCTCGTGGCACACCCACGGATCATATCGGAGGATATCAAACGGGTACTCATTCAGAAGGCAGCGCATATCCCGATAGAGGCTGTCACCCAGAAATGGGACGGAGATGCCCCAAAAAACATGAAAGTGTACGTCAAAAAGGTGCCACAGCTGCATAAAGAGTTCAACAGGGCACACGACCTGATGGCGGGCGGCATCTTCATCATCGACGATCATACGGTTATGGTGATTGTGGGTTCCGGGGATGAGAACCCGGTGGCTCTCTATTCGGAATCAGTCGGGTTCGTCCGCTTCTTTACCAGGTATTACAACTTCATCATGGAATGGGCAAAAAAAAAGGATCCTGACTGGCAGGATCAGTAATCCCGGATCTCCCTCATCTCCGAGACGTCCATCATCCCCTTCATCGCATTGGTCTGCACCCACCGCCCCCCTTCCCTGATAGCGGCAAGGGGGTTTGTCCCGCCGACACAGGCGATCGCGATGAACTGCGGGCTGACGGGAACACCCAGCAGTGAGACATTTGGCATCCCCACCTCAAGGATCCCGATGAAACTGCTGTCGGTGATTTCGTCAAGGACTTCCCCGACAAGGGATTCGGCCTCCATATGAAACTCGCGGATGTTTGCCAGGATGTTCCCGCTTCCACGGCGCATCACATTCGTGACCGAGGTGAGCCGCAGGGAGTTGAGCACCTGCAGGGGGTCAATCGTCGTGTACTCGTACAGGATCATGTGGGTGAACCGGATCGGTATCCGGTTCTCAATCTCCACTACGCCGCCGCCTATCGGGTTGATGGGGACACCCCGCCGGATAAGCAACCCGTCAAAGGTAACGCTGCAGACAGTACAGATGGCAGTCTGGCCCCTGGGAACGACAAAATCATCGACCCGTTCTCCGGACGAATAAAATTTCACCAGCCCGCTTGCCGTGACCCGCGTTTTGCAGGCGTCCTTTAACGTCCCGATGGCAAACTCCAGGTCCTCGTTTTTGACCAAAGAGAGATTGTAGACCAGCCTGCCCTCGTGGGATTCAGGGCGGTAGGTCACCTTCATGGCGAAGTCATCGATGCTGTGGTTTACGAATTTGAGCGGTGCAGTCATTCCAGTACCATTGCATTTATTCTCCGACACTGCAATAGAAAAATTGTTCTATAAGACCATGGAAATTTATGTATGATGGAAAGCGATATGCGGGAAAAAGCCAAGAATGCGATGAGGCTCATTCTTGAAGCGGCACGTTTCGAGGTGGACGAGGTGGATGATCCGCTGGATCTGTCCGCAGTCCGCGAAAATACCTGCCTTCTGGTCCTCTGTTCAAATGATGAAGATGTTATCACCCAGTTCGACAAGACCAACTACAGCCTGATGGTCAACGACCACGAGATGACCTGCAAGAAGCTGCTTTTTGTACTGGATAAGGAGATAACAACGGAGAACTGTGTCCAGTGGGGGGTGGATGAATTTGTCCGGTATGCGGGTGAAGCGGTGCTTGCCGATATTCTTGACCGCGAACTTGCACTGGACCTCTCAGGTACCCGGGCAAAGAAAACGGCCGTGGCAGGGGCGGGGGGTGCAGCGGCACCTCAGGAGAAATCCGGCATCACCCTCCCCCATTTCCCGGTGAAAATCACCGAACAGGCAGCCATCCGCACCGCAGGGATTCAGGGAGCGGCCAAACTCCGGTTCATACCATACCATCTCTTCCACTATACAAGCACGGGCGAACAGGTATACAAAGACCGGCGGATCCCGTTTGACGCCGACGGCTGGGGCGCGATTAACGCGATCAACGGCATCAAGATCGAGCTGGACGGAAAACAGGTTGTCGAGGACGAGATTCCCGCAGGCGCAGAGGTCACTGAACCGCATATCGCAAAAGAGGAGGCAGCAGAACGGATCGTCAGCGAACTGATCGAGCGCCTGACGCAGAAGGTGCGCATCAAGCAGGAGAGGGGCGATGCGATCTTCTACGAAGAGAAGATACTCAAACCCGACAGGAAGAATATCAAGGTTGATGCAAAACAGGTCTATATCCCTGTGTGGCAGATCCGCGGCAAGAAGATTGTCGAGGTGAATGCGTTTACCGGGGAGCTTCTGTCGGAGCCGATGGACGAGGGTGTTGAAGTCTTTTAAAAAGGCTGACTTCACAACAAGACACCCGTTTTTTTATGATCATCGTTCTCGGTGGGGGTCCTGCGGGGCGGATTGCGGCGATCCGTCTTGCATCTGCGGGAAAGGACACAACACTCGTTGAATCCGCAGGGATTGGCGGGCAGTGCCTCCACTCCGGGTGCATGCCGGTCTGCGCCCTCAACGACGCCGCCCGGTTCATCCGGCAGGCACGCTCATTCCAGCACCTCGGAATCACCCGTTCATCCCCGGACATCGATTTTTTAACCCTGCAGAGGGAGATGCGGGAGATCCAGCAGAAGATCGCCGGCATCCTCGACAAGGAGACCCGGGATGCCGGTGTGAATATTATCTACGGCAGGCACGGCAGGCTTGACGGGCGGCAGGTGTATCTTGGCGATGAGCCGGTTGAGAGTGAGGCGGTGATCGCAGCAATGGGTTCCCGCCCGAACATCCCGAAAATCGAGGGGGTCGACCTTACCGGGGTCTTCACACCGCACACGCTCCCCGCACTCAGGTACCTCCCCCGGCGCCTCGCGATCATCGGCGGGGGGGTGATGGGGGCGGAGTTTGCGTACATCTTCAGCGCTTTCGGGTGCGACGTCACCCTGATCAGCCGGAGCATATTCCTCAAGTCCGTTGATAAGCACCTCCGCGCACTCGCGATCAGGGAACTGGAAGGCGTGGAGATCCTCGAAAACACCCCCGTCCTCTCCCTTGAAGGGTGCTCGCAGGTCAGCGGGGTCAGGGTCAATGGTGACGGGAAAGAGGCGACCATTCCTTCCGATGCGGTGCTGGTTGCTGCCGGGCTCGTGCCGCGATCCGAGGCGATTGAAGGTGTAAAGAAGGGATCCATCGGCGAGGTGATCGTTGATGACCACATGCGCACCAGCGTGCCGGGCATCTATGCTGCCGGCGACATCACCGGGCCGCCGTACCTCACACCGGTGGCACGGCACCAGGGGACGGTCGCTGCCGACAATATCCTTGGGATCGACCGGGCGATGGACTACCGGTTCATCCCCCAGTCCATCAGCCTTTCCCACGAGCTCGCCTTCTGTACAACAGGGACCGATGGCGCTGCCTCGATGGCAATCCCGGGGCCTGCGGGGCCCGGCACCTTCTGGGACGTGCCTGCAGGGAACACCGGGCTTGCCAAGGTGATGGTGGAACCGGAGAGCGGCAGGATCAGCGGGATCTGTGCTGCCGGGCCCGGCGGGGGGCTGATCGCGGGCTACCTTGCGTTCCTGATGAAGGAAGGGTATACCGCCCATGACTTCGGGGAATTCCTTGAAGTGCACCCGTCCACGGACGGGGTATACGGGCTGCTCAAGTATGCATCGGAGATGCTGAAGAAGCGGGATGCAGAATAACCGTTTTTTTCCCAGCCGCAGGAGAACGTGTATCAGCTACCGGTGCTGATGGTATTAATACCGTTGAAATCGAAGATTATCGATACTACATCCACGTGGGATTCCCGTATTCCAGATCAAAAGGAGCGTCCCCATGACCAATCCCGATGAGCAGATTACTTTTGAAAAGACCCGGCTTGACAAGGTCCGGGCGCTGCACGAGCAGGGTGTCGTCGTCTATCCCCATACCTTTGACCGCAGGGACACGGTACAGGGGATCAAGGTTCGGTTTGCCAGTGCCACCCATGAGAAGAGCGCCGAACGGGTGACGACTGCCGGGCGGCTCTTCATCATCCGGAACCACGGGAAGACGCTCTTTGCAGATCTCGGGGACGAGAGCGGGAAGATCCAGCTCTACATCCGCAGGAGCGACCTCGGGGACAAGAAATTCGACTTTTTTACCCAGTACTTGGAGCGGGGTGACTTTATCGGGGCATCAGGGCACGTGTTCCGCACCAAGCTGGGCGAGATCACCATCTGGGTTGACGAGATCACGCTCCTGTGCAAGGCGGTCTGTTCCCTGCCCGAGAAGTTCCATGGATTAAAGGACATCGAGAAGCGGTACCGGCAGCGGTACATCGACCTGATCGTAAACGAGGAGAGCCGGCAGACGTTCCGGGTGCGCAGCAAAATCCTCGCCCATATCCGCCGGTACCTCGATGAAAAGGGATTCTTGGAGTTCGAGACCCCGGTCCTCCAGCCGGTCTACGGGGGGGCAAACGCCCGCCCGTTTACCTCGTACCATAATTTCCTCGACCAGAAGCTCTTCTTACGGATCGCCCCGGAGCTGTACCTGAAACGGCTGGTCGTCGGGGGGTTTGAGAAGGTCTTTGAGGTTGCCCGCAACTTCCGTAACGAGGATGTCGATACCAGCCACAACCCGGAGTTCTCGATGGTGGAGATCTACTGGGCGTACCATGATTTTAAGGATATGATGGCGCTGACCGAGAATTTCATCACCAGCCTCGTCTGGGAGATCCGCGGCAGCCTTGATATCATGTTCGCTGACACAAAGATCAGCTTTGTGGAGCCGTGGAAGAGGCTCTCCATGGCAGATGCCGTGAAAGACTACGCAGGCATCGATATCTTCGCGCACAGTCTTGATGAGTTGTCCAGTATTGCAGAACAACAGACCAATCCCAACTATAACGGTCAAAAAAATACGATTGCTGATCCGAATAAATTCACAAAAGAAGCAAAAAAAGCAAAATCACAGCGGGAGTTCCTTGTCCTGTTCTTCGAGCAGATGGTCGAGGACAAGCTTATTCAGCCGACGTTCATTTACGACTTCCCGATCGAAAACTCGCCGCTTGCCAAAAAACACCGCACAAAAGAGGGGTTCACCGAGCGGTTCGAGCTCTTCATCTACGGCATGGAGATCGCCAACGGCTTCTCCGAGCTCAACGACCCGGTCGACCAGAAGGAACGGTTCGATGCACAGGACGAGAAGCGACGGCGCGGCGACCTCGAAGCCCAGATGATCGATTACGACTTCATCAACGCGCTCGGCTACGGGATGCCCCCGACCGGCGGTGTCGGGATCGGCATCGACCGGCTCGTCATGCTGCTGACCAATAACATCTCGATCAAGGAAGTCATCCTCTTCCCCCAGATGAAGAGCGTGCAGCCGGGCGAGAAAGAAGGCGGCAAGGAAAAGCCGGAGGCAGGGAACTGAATTCCCGACCCATCCCCTTTTTACACCAGCATTTTTCCGACAGTCTTTTCAGATAGTATAAGGGATGCCGCGTTATCCTCATAGCCCTTTTTTCTGACAATCGCAGCTGGGCCCGGCCAGCCCATCATCTGATGAGCCCCCCGATAAATACACCGGCAATCGCTGCGGCAGTCGCAATCGCGATCGTCTCGAACACCGTCCGGGCAACCGGGCGGTTGCCGATCTTTGCCCGCCCGATACCCAACAGGATCAGTAGGGTTGCGGTTCCCGCGATGCAGACAACCCGGGCCTCGGTAAACGGGAGGAACGCAAACGGGATGACCGGCGTGATTCCCGCAACGAAGTCCGCCATCCCCATCCATGTGGCATGCACGAGGGGGGAGACCTTCCGGGCCGGCGGCTCATCGTCGCAGGAGATCGCGGCCTCGACCCTGGGGATCGCAAGCGGATCGGCCTGCATATCGTCCCGGATTGCATCGAGGCTCCGTGCGCTCAGGCCGGTGCCCTGCAGCACGCCCATCAGCTTGTCCACTGCACCGGCGGGATCGCGGCGGATCTCCCCCTCCCGCCGTTCCGCTTCCACCCGTGCCTCGTCCCCCTCGGACTCGAGTTCAAGGTACAGGCCGGCCATCATCGAGACCGATGCTGCGATGGCACCGGTCGCCCCGGCAAGGAAGACGACATTTCCCGACCGGGCACCCGCCGCTACACCGAGTACGAGACCGAAGATCGAGACGACACCGTCCGACATGCCAAAGACGATCTCACCGGCAGAGTCGTGGATGGACACTTTCAGCCGGGAGAAGAACGAGCCGCCTGCTGCCTGCTCCGTCATACGCGGACCAGCCTCGCTGTTTTTCCTTCCATACAAGTTGGTTCGGCGGGAAATTATTAAAGGGCACGGAGAAATCAGGCGGCACAGGAGCGGGGCGTGCTGGCACGGGGGTTTCATAGGTAACCCCCCCACCCCTTTTTCTGAAAATACCGGAAAACGCCTCTCCGATGATAACTCCACGCGAAACGCTGCTTGCCCGGATGCGGCAGGGGGGTCACAGGGGAACGTTGCCATGGATCTGAAATTAATCAAATGAGAACCCTAAACATGGTAATGCGAGAAAGATCTGATAACACCGGTCAATACCTTCCATATTGCCTGATTTATCCGGCCCCGATGTGAATTCTCATGAACCAGAACTCAGTTATCAACTGGAGAGTATTTTGCATTCTCCTGATCATTGGTATTGTTCACCTCCTTTTTGCCCTTGTATTCACTATCATTTTTCGGGTTACCTATGTCAGGACAGTCCCTTTTGAATTCATGGTTGATGTGTTACCGGCACTTCTGGTCCTTGCTCATGCGGTCGGATATACAATAGCCATAGTTGTCGGCCTGTATCTTGGGAGAGTCGTTGGCCTTGGCGCTCCCCTTCTTGAGAGCTGGATGAATGGGGAAGAGATCGGGGATCGTGCTGTTTCATTCCTGAAAATCACGTTTGCCCTGGGTTCCTGCGTTGCAGTGGTAAAATTTGTCCTGGATCGGTTCCTGTTTTCCCAATTCGTACCGTCCCTGCTGATGCAGTGGAAACAGATACCATTCGGACTGAGATGGATAATCCCCTTCGAACAGGGTATTGGCGATGAAATAACCTTTCGTTTGTTCTGGATGACTATCCTTGTATGGATCATTTATAAGATCCAGAAACCAGAGAGTGCCCAGCCGACACCCAAAGGTGTATGGACAGCTATTCTGATCGCAACAATATTTTCGATACCGGGGATCCTGTTCTGGTCCTCAGGCCTTGTAATCAAACTGCAATTGGTTGTTCTTACCGCTGTCGGCGGCATTGTTTTTGGCTGGCTCTACTGGAGGAAGGGAATTGAATCCGCAATACTCGCCCATTTCATTTCCAGTGTAGTGCTCGTGCTTCTGTCGTTGTATTAAATGGGCGCGACATTCCCTGATCCTCCCTTTCCAGCTTTTCCCCCAATGGGAATCTGCTGCTGATAAACACACCCATTTTTCGCGGAAAGGGAACACACGCCCTATGCAGGTGAGGGTAGAAGGGGGGCTCCCTCAATCGGGATCTGTCATATCCTGCGGGTCCGCATTCAACCAGTCGGTTCAGGCAGATTCGCAGAAGTAAAAAAACCGGGTCTCATAAAGCACTAAGGAGATAGGCTGCAAGGTAGATTGCAAAAAAATATGCCATAATCGTGATTACTACGACAACTATTGCTCGTTTTAACGGGATCTGGCATGTATTTTTTATCGCGTAGACCCAGAGGCAACAACACCAGAGCATGAATACTAAGAATAGTATTGCACTGACAGTCGACGGCCACAACCAAGGACTGGTATAATAGGCCAATCTTGTGTAGAGAAGGGGTGTTGCAACAACGCTGACACAGTTGGAAATTACCCACGGGAATATTCCGTAACCTACATTCTGCAGCGTGGCAAAAAACGATCCGACTTTGGAGAATAACCGGGAGATCAGGTATAAGGCTCCGGAAACGAGAACCTAGCCAAGAAAAGGCCACAGAGCGTACCATCTGATTACGTGCCATACGAATGCCATCAGGGCAATATTCATCCAATTAAAAGAACTGCCAAATACCATGGAATGAACAATACCAATACCTAAGGGAACGATTACACCTGACAGAGATATCGCGCATCCCCCTGCCACGATGATAACAGGAGGGATCAGGTTGACCTTCTCTTGTGTGATGTTTTTAAAAAAAGTATCCGGACAAAAGAGGAGGTCTTTGAACCCGGATTTCATAGTAGAGAATAGGTGGCGCAGGTAATATATCAGAATAGTTATGGGGAGATCCTCCCACCTCAAAATATTCCGGAGAGGGTGGGGGTACCCACCCTTGTCCGCGAGTGGGGGGTGTGGGTCTGTCCCCGTCGTGAGGTCTCGTACAACCGGCAGGGAATCAGGTAAAAACGAGGGGGGGTAAACATGGATGAGGGTGGGGGGGTAGGGGGAGCTCCCCAGCTTCATTGCTCCGCCCGCTCATCACGCAGAACCCCCGGGCCCTCCTGGCGACCGAGACACCGGTAAATCCTACATCCTCAAAAAATCCGGAAACCTCGCCAGGGGTCCGGAACCGGGCGAACCGTAAGAACCTCCCTTTTGTCTTCTCATTCCGGAACTTCCAGGCAACCTCCCCCCCCGCTTCAATGAACCCGCAAGCAAAGAATACGTGACGTATCCTTATCACCTGTATCATCAATAATTCTCATATCGCATGGCCCCGGAACCTGCCCTGCCGGCATTGCGCCGGATTTCTCTTGCGGCAATCTTCTTCTCATTTTTCCGGCTGGGTCTCACGGCATTCGGCGGCCCTGCCATGGTTGCGTACATCCGCAGGATGGTTGTTGAGCAGAAGGGCTGGCTGGACGGTGCAATCTTTGACGATGGTGTCGCGCTCTGCCAGGCAATTCCGGGGGCGACTGCCATGCAGATGACCGCATACACGGGCTTCCGGATCCGGGGTGCAGCCGGTGCACTCGCTGCATTCTCCGGCTTTGGTCTCCCGGCATTTCTCCTGATGATGGCACTCTCTGCAGTCTATGTGCCAGCCTCATCTCTTCCTCCGGTGAAGGTGGTGTTCCTCGCCCTGCAGGCGATCATTGTGGCGATGGTCGCATATGCAGCGGTATCATTCGCAAAGACGTCACTAAGGCACTGGCTCCATGCACTCATCGCCGGGATTGCTGCGGCACTTTTCATCGCGGGGGCGCACCCGGTTGCCGTCATCGCCCTTGCGGCACTGCTCGGTATCACGATTCTTCCAACCCCCGATAAGAAACCGGAAGCACCTGCGACAACACTCCCGCGACCGGAACGACCGTTTTTGATCCTGGTTGCCCTGTCAGCAGCCTTTTTCCTGCTGCTCTTCTTCGCAAGTCCCGATCTTTTCTCCCTTGCCACTACGATGGCAGGGATCGACCTGTTCGCGTTCGGCGGGGGATTTGCTGCGCTCCCGCTGATGTTCCATGAAGTGGTCGAGGTGCATGCATGGCTGGACAGCACAACGTTCATCAACGGGCTTGCGCTCGGACAGGTAACCCCGGGGCCAATCGTCATCACGGCCACGTTTGTTGGATACCTTACGTATGGATTCTGGGGCGGGATCGTTGCGACGGTTGCAATGTTTACCCCGTCATTCCTGTTTGTGCTCGGCATGGTACCGTACTATGACTGGCTGAAGAGCTCGACGCTGTACCGGAAAATGTTCCAGGGAGTCCTGTTCTCCTTTGTCGGCCTGCTGCTGAGCGTGACTGTCAAGCTGGCGCTCGCGATCCCCTGGTCGTATCTCCCGGCGCTTCTTGCCACCGGGGCGTTCTTTTCTCTTCTCCTGGGTGCCGAGATCCTCTGGGTGGTCATTGCCGGCATCGCCATTGCACTCGTCGCGTTCGTTCTCGTGCAATGATCCCGGGATTTTTTAATAGAGCCAACACTTTTATCCTCACATTATCATCCTATCATTGATGCCTGTCCCAACCGCAGACCGGATCTCTGTCATCACCGGCGATATCACGGAGCAGCTCGTCGACGCGATCGTCAACGCCGCCAATCCCTCACTGCTGGGCGGCGGCGGGGTGGACGGGGCGATCCACCGTGCGGCAGGCCCCGAGCTGCTCGAAGAGTGCAGGACACTGGGCGGGTGCCTGACCGGTGAAACAAAGATCACGAAAGGCTACCGGCTGCCTGCACGGTTCGTTATCCACACGGTCGGTCCGGTCTGGGGGGGCGGGCATGACGCGGAGGATGATCTGCTCGCAACGTGTTACCGGAATTCACTTGCCCTCGCCGAGGCACACGGGCTCAGGACCATCGCATTCCCCGCGATCAGCACCGGTGCGTACGGGTTCCCGCCTGCCCGTGCAACGCTGATCGCGGTAAAGACTGTTATGGGGCATCTCGGCCGATCCCCCTTCCTCGAGAAGGTCGTGTTCGTCTGTCACAGCGACAGGTCATTCCTGATGTATACCGATGCGATCCGGGAACTTACACAAGAGGCAACCGGGGTTTTGGGGAAGGGGGGGCACGCACGGCAGGATCACCGCCATGAACAGGAGTCAACGCCCGCCGATATCCAAAAACAGGTTGCCGGGCAGCTGCAGATGATCGAGGCGGTTCATGGCATCCGGTTCGTGAACCGGGATGCACTTGCCGCCGCCATCGGACAGGGCGCTGCTGACCGCAGGAGGGTATCGGTTACCACTGCCGCCCTCAACAGTTATGTTGCATTACAGAACCTGCACGGGGAGGTTGAAATCCCAAAAGAAGTCCTTGAAATGATCCTTAAAAAAATAAGGGAATGGTGACGGTCATTTGTGGTACGGCTCGCCCCGCAAGATCCGGAACGCCCGGTAGACCTGTTCGAGCAGGATGAGCCGCACCATCTGGTGCGGAAAGGTCATCGGTGAGAGCGACAGCCGTTCATCACACCGTGCAAGGACATCACCGGACAGCCCGAGATCCCCGCCAATGATGAACGTGATCTGCGAAGCTCCGCTCACCTCACGTTTCCGGATGATTGTGGGTAGATGCAGAGAAATTGGGGGATTCTACAGAGCGGGAAATTTAACTTTTTGATTTCAATTATATATCACAAGGATACTAATAAGAAAAATAAATGTAATTAATTCCTGAGAGAGAAAATGCCAAAGGTACGACCAGTTTATTTAATTTTGATTTTATTGCTTATCGCTATAGCGTTGGTCTTTTTTTCTCCTTTAGTATTAAAAACACTTGCGAAAATACCAAAAACCAATACAATTAACGAACCAGTAATAATTTCTGCACCTGGACATTATACTCTGAAAAATAATCTCATTGATTGTCCCAAGTTATGGTGTATCGCAGTTTTTTCATCAGATGTTGTGATTGACGGCATGGGCCATTTATTAGAAGGAGATTATCTCCGATCCTCGCGGGGAATTCAGATTGGTCAGTCCTCACAGGACCTCAACAACATTACCATAAGGAATCTTTCCGTTAATGGATTCACATTTGGGATTAATGCATTCCGGGTACATAATTTAACTATCGATTCTGTGACTGTTGGGCAGAATACTAAAGATTTGAACATCCTTGGAATCAACCGGGGACCTCAAACAGGAATCGGTATTTACTATTCATTTGTATCAACCAGTTTAATCTCCAATTCCTGGATTTCAGAGAATGAAAATCACGGAATATACTCATTGGGATCCAGTGATATTACTATTCAGAACAATACGGTGAATAATAACCTGAAATACGGAATATTTCTTAGTTCAACATCAAATGGCAACATTTCACATAACATAATTCAGAATAACGAAAAGGGCATATTTTTACAACATGATTCCGATGCAACCCAGCTGTCAAATGAGTTGACCCCGGATAAGATCGCGATTCCCGCGAGTATTTCAGTTATTATTGGTACATTATTGATCTGGCTGTTCCGTTCTATTTATCCGGCCAGTAATGCCGTAGCAAAATTAGCGTGGGGAAAAATAACAGAATGTACTCCGAAAAGCCTAGCAATAACCTCATTTATTACCTCCTCTTTCAAAAGCGGATTACTTCATCTATTTTTTGAAAATACCCTTTTAATTTCAACTATGGCAGCAATTACACTTGGATTTTCATTTTTTATTATGAGACCACATATTGAAAATGATCTTTTTAGCCTCTCATCATTTATTTTGCTGGGCGTTACTGCAGGGGTCCTCCCGAAACTGGCTCAATACGTAACAGCCAAACATTATGGTATCGAATCGAAATACCAACTCTGGTTGGAGGGCATTGCAATTATGCTCTTCACTTCCGGAATTCTTAAATTCGTTTTCAGCCAGCCACTTAAAACAAAGATAAGTAATTCAGAACAAATTGATGATAAACAACTTATAATAATTATTTTTTCCGGATCCGTCGCCAGTTTTATTATATTGTTAAGTTTTATTGGGGTCTATATGATCAGCACCCAGCGCCAGATTCAATGGCTTGCTCTCACAGGTCTTGAAATGGGCATGTTAACGATGCTGATATCATTAATGCCTTTTTCGCCAATGGAAGGTGAAAAGGTTTTAAAATGGAATAAAAAACTGTGGGCGATTGTATTTTTCCTCATTTTGAGTTTTTACCTATATTTATTTGTTCTATATTAATTTCATAACCATCCAAATAATTCATTTTTCCAAATAATTACAATCAGGGGAGCCTGCCAATATCCCTGAAAACGTTGAAGGCGGAACACCAGACCAGGACCGGACACCATACGATATTACCCCTGACATTTACGAACAGGTTGCCGGGCAGCTGCAGATGATCGAGATAGTCCATGGGATCAGGCTTGTCAACAGGGACACGCTCGCAGAAACGATAGCCGGTACCGTAAAGGACCGGGGGCAGGCATCCGTTGCGACTGCCGCGATCAACAGCTGGGTCGCGGTCAACAGTATAGAGAGTAAGACTGAGATAGCTGACGACGTTGTTGCTAAAATTCTCAGGCAGATGACTCGTTAAGTAACGCTCACTTGTGGTACGGCTCGCCCCTCATGATCCGGAACGCCCGGTAGATCTGTTCGAGCAGGATCAGCCGGACCATCTGGTGTGTATACGTCATCGGTGAGAGCGAGAGCCGCTCATCACACCGTGCGAGTACATCACCGGACAGCCCGAGATCCCCGCCAATGATGAACGTGACACGGCCCTTTCCCCCGATCTCCTGATCGTGCAGGAGGCTGGCGAGCCCTTCGCTTGACACCTGTTTTCCGTTGACATCAAGCGCGATGGTGAAGCCTTCCGGAGGGATTGATTCCAGGATGCGGGCACCCTCCTTGTCCAGCAGCTGTTCCTTCTGTGCAGGGGAGAGACGCACGGGCTGCCTTTCTTCGGCTATCTCGCTAGTCCCGATCTTCACATACGGGCGAAGCCGTTTCCCGTACTCGGCAATGCCTTCCGCAAGATAGGGTTCTTTTACCCTGCCAACCGCTATGATGTTGATCTGCATAAGGGAGTAACAGGAGTGGTTCAGGAAACCAGATAGAGGTTTTCAATATGTCAGGGAACAGGAAGTCAAAAAAAAAGATGACGGTGGATCTACCCAAAGATTTTCTTTGACTGTTCGAGCGCATCGATGGCGGGCAGCTTTTTGCCGGTCAGAAACTCAATGCATGCCCCGCCACCGGTAGAGATGTGGGTGAACTCCTTTCCGATGCCCATCTTCTCGATCACCGCCGCCGTGTGCCCGCCCCCTATAACCGAGAACTCCACCTGCGATGCCGCCCTGAGCAGTTCGTAGGTTCCGGTCGCAAAGTCTGCATCCTCAAAGACTCCCGCAGGGCCGTTGAAGACCACCGTCCTGGCCCGCCTGATCACCTGAGCGAGGGATGCGATGGCATCAATCCCGATGTCGAGCACCGGGGCATCGTCGGGAATCGCATGCACGGGATACTCAACGCGCTGGTTATCCTGCCTGACCGCGACCGATTCCGGCATCACAACCCGGTCGCGGTATTTTGCGAGGATCTCCTTTGCCTTCGTGATTTCCGGCTCGTATTTCAGCTGGGCAATCAGCTGGGTGGACGGTTTGCCGATCGTATAACCGGAAGCGATCAGGAATACATTGGCAACAACTCCGATCACGATGACCTGATCGGCAATACCGTTTGCAAGCACATGACAGGCAACATCAATCGAGTCGTCCACCTTCGTACCTCCCAGCACTATGCAGACCGGCCGGGGTGCGCCGGAAAAGACCCTGGAGAGACTGGCAACTTCCTTTTCCATGAGCAGCCCTGCCGCTGATCGCATCACAAGGGGAAGACCCACAACGGTGGGTTGGGAGCGGTGGGCGGTTCCGAAAGCATCGTTCACAAAACAATCCGCCATTGCAGACAGCTTCTTTACGATATGGGTTTTTTTCGCCTCTTCAGGTTTTAATGTCAGGTTCTCCTCGGCATTGAACCGGACATTTTCGAGCATGACCACATCGCCGGTTTTCATCGCGGCAACCGCATCACGGGCATGCCGTCCCAAGATACTGTCTACATAGATCACCGGTGAGCCGAGAAGTTGTTCCAGTTTCTCGGCGTGTGCCTGGAGGGTGGTAAAGTCCTTTTTTCCGGGCCGGCTCTGGTGGGTGATGATTACGATGCGGGAATCCGGAAGGGCCCTGATAGTGGGGAGATGTTCACGGAACCGCTTGTCATCGAGAATAAGGTGGGACGAGGGATCGATGGGGGAGTTGAGGTCAAGCCTGAGCAGGACGGTCTTTCCAGCGCACCCGAGATCCCTGATCGTCCCGATTGCCATTTCCTCCACAACCCTTATGCCATGCTCCGTGCCTTGATCCTCTTCAACCGGAACAGCTCCTCGCGTTCCATCTCGTCAAGGCGCATCTTGATGAATTCCTGTGCCTCGGTAAGCTCCGGTATAACCTTGAACTCCAGCGCATTCACCCGACGTTTCGTGCTCTCGATTTCGTCAAGGAGCCGCTTCATCGTCGTTTCGATCTCGGCACTTTCAATGATCGATTCGACAAGCTCTTCAAAAGCCGTCGCGGTCTCATCGATCACGGGCGACGTGCCAAGCATGCCATACCCGCGGTCAACGAGACTTTTTCTGACTTTGGTGGATCCGATCTCGGGGACGATCACGCCCATGATGTTCTTGCTTTTTAACGAGATCTCCGGTACCTCTTTGACCGAGAATGCCGCAGACTTCACGCCAATCGCCCCTTCGACGGTGTTGGCAAGCGCCATCATCTCAACCGCCTGTGAATATCTGTTGTTGAGATCGCCGCGGGTGTCCTTTGCCACAGCGAGTACCTTGAAGAATTCAAGGATCAGTCCATCGCGCTTCATCTTGAGGATCTTATAGCCGCGCTCGGAGAGCTTGATCTTCCTTTTTAAGTTGATCAGTTCCGAACGGGTTGGCTTGATATCTCGCAGCGCCATGGATACTTACTCCTTTTTTTGTTCATTCCTGAACTTTGGGTGGTACTTGTTGATGAGATCGCGGTCGATACGGACGAGCTGCTCCACCGGCAGCGTCGAGAGAAGATCCCAGCCGATGTCAAGCGTGTTGAAGATCGTGCGGTCTTCGCTATAACCCTGCCGGACGAACCGGTTCTCGAACAGGTCGGCAAACTCAAGGAACGTGCGGTCACGCTCGGAGAGCGCGTCTTTCCCGACGATTGCGACAAGCCCCCGCAGGTCGTTGCCCTCCGCATACGCGGCGTACAGCTGATCGGAGACCTTCTTGTGGTCCTCCCTCGTGTGCTTTGCACCGATACCCAGGTTCATCAGGCGCGAGAGCGACGGCAGCACATTGATGGGCGGGTAGATGCCCTTGCGGTGCAGGTCACGCGATACGACGATCTGGCCTTCGGTGATGTACCCGGTAAGGTCGGGGATCGGGTGCGTGATATCATCGCCGGGCATCGTCAGGATCGGGAACTGCGTGATCGACCCCTTCCTACCCTTGATGAGGCCTGCACGTTCGTAGATGGATGCAAGGTCGGTGTACATGTATCCCGGATACCCACGCCGCCCCGGCACCTCTTCCCTGGCGGCTCCGATCTGGCGCAGCGCCTCGCAGTAGTTGGTCATATCGGTCAGGATGACCAGCACGTGCATCCCGAGATCGAATGCCAGATACTCGGCAGTCGTCAGGGCAAGCCGTGGCGTGATGATGCGCTCAACAGCGGGGTCATCGGCAAGGTTCAGGAATACAACGGCACGCTCAAGCGCACCGGTGCGCTCGAAGTCCTGCATGAAGTAGTTTGCCTCTTCCTTGGTGATGCCCATCGCAGCGAATACAACCGCAAACTCTTCCTTTGCCCCAAGGACCTTTGCCTGGCGTGCAATCTGGAGTGCGATGGTGTTGTGGGGCAGACCTGCACCCGAGAAGATCGGGAGTTTCTGCCCCCGCACCAGTGTATTCGTCCCGTCAATCGTCGAGATACCGGTCTGGATGAATTCGTTGGGCGATGCCCGCGCGTACGGGTTGATCGCTGCACCGGTGATATCGAGCCGTTTTTCCGGCAGGATCTCGGGGCCGCCATCGATCGGCTTGCCGCCTCCTGAAAGGATGCGCCCCAGCATCTCCCTGCCCACCGGCATCTTGATTGTCTCACCGGTAAACCGGACACCGCTGTCCCTGCCGATGCCGGCTGTTGACTCGAAGACCTGCACGACAACAAGCTCATCGCTGGTGTCCAGCACCTGCCCTCGCTTGACAGACCCGTCAAAGAGGATGATGTTGACGAGTTCCCCGTAGCCGATTGGTTCGGTCCTTTCGACAAAGAGCAGCGGCCCGGCGATCTTGTTGATAGTCCTGTATTCCTTCATGCTGCCGACCTCAGTGCATTGAATTCGGCGTCCATATCCTTCCCGATCTTGTCAAGCGCAGGTTTGTAGTCCTTGATGAACTTGATCTGCGGTAGTTCGTTCTTCGATTTCACCGCGTTGATCTGGGTCGGTGGGACGCCTGCCACCTGCGCCGCATAGGCAAGATCCGCGTACATCCGGATCGCTTTCATCATGTCATACTGCTTCTTCATGCTGCAGAACGTGTCGACCGCATCGTATGCGTTCTGCTGCAGGAACACCTCCCGGATCATGCGGGCGACCTCAATGGTCACCTGCTCCGCCTCGGGCAAGGCATCTGATCCCACCAGCTGGACAATCTCCTGAAGTTCCGCTTCCTTCTGCAGCACTTCCATTGCCCAGGATCGCAGCTTGTTCCATTCAGGAGAAACTTCCTTGTCGTACCAGTCGTGGAGGCTGTCAAGATACAGCGAGTAGGAGTTGAGCCAGTTGATCGACGGGAAGTGCCGCCGCTGCGAGAGCTTTGCATCGAGCGCCCAGAATACCTTCACGATACGCAGCGTGTTCTGGGTGACCGGTTCGGAGAAGTCGCCACCCGGCGGCGATACCGCCCCGATGACCGAGACCGACCCGTCTCCGCCATTCAGGGTCTTGACCAGCCCGGCACGCTCATAGAACTCCGAGAGGCGGGCGGCAAGGTACGCGGGGTAGCCTTCCTCACCCGGCATCTCCTCAAGACGGGACGATATCTCACGCATCGCTTCAGCCCAGCGCGAGGTCGAGTCCGCCATCAGCGAGACATCATAGCCCATGTCACGGAAGTACTCCGCGATCGTAATGCCGGTATACACCGACGCCTCACGGGCTGCTACCGGCATGTTGGACGTGTTGGCGATCAGCACCGTGCGCTCCATCAGCGGTTTGCCTGTCTTGGGGTCCTCCAGGTGCGGAAACTCGGTCAACACCTCGGTCATCTCGTTGCCACGCTCACCGCAGCCAATGTAGACCACAATCTCCGCATCCGACCACTTGGCCAGCTGCTGCTGGGTGACGGTCTTGCCGCTCCCGAAGGGCCCGGGGATCGCGGCGGTGCCTCCCTTTGCTATCGGGAACAACCCGTCAAGGATCCTTTGTCCGGTGATCAGCGGGATGATGGGGTTCAGCTTCTCCTTCACCGGGCGGGGAACCCGCACCGGCCAGCGCTGCATCATCGGGAACTCGCGGCCGTCATCGAGGATACAGACCGTCTCTTCGACAGTATACTCCCCGCCTTTTATCGTCTTGACACTTCCTGGCTTTGCGTTGGGTGGGAGCATGACCTTGTGGACGATATTGGTCTCCTGCACCTCGCCGATGATGGATCCACCCTGCACCTTGTCGCCGGTTTTGACCAGCGGCTTGAATGCCCACTTCTTCTCGTGGGAAAGGCCCGGGGCGGACACACCGCGCTGGATGAAGTCGCCCATCTTGTCCACAAGCACGGAGAGTGGTCTCTGGATGCCATCGTAAATACTGGTCAGAAGCCCCGGCCCGAGCTCAACGGCGAGGGAAAGGCCGGTGTTTGAAACCGGTTCACCGGGCCTGATGCCCGAGGTATCCTCATAGACCTGGATGATGGTGTTATCGCCCTGGATCTTGATGACCTCGCCCATCAGCTCTTCTCTGCCGACTTTCACCACATCGTACATGTGGGCGTCAAGGTTGACTGCCGTCACGACGGGTCCGGCAATTCGTTTCAGCATTCCCTGTTTTGTCTCCTTTGATTTCTTGTCCTTCACTTCCACAGATCAACACCCACCGATCTCTTGATTCTCTCTCTCATCGATAATCCCCCTTCCTCGATTCCGAGTGTAATCACGGTAGGTTTCACTGAATCCTCAAGGGTCGCATGAAGCCTGCGGGGAATCCTCATCATGTCACTACTGTTGAGCACAAGGATGCCAACCTCGCTGTCATGCATCGCTTTTGTGATTAAATTAGTGAGCTGCTCATCATTTTCAGCAGAATAGGTTTTCCTGATACCGGCGAGCCGGAACCCGAGGATGAACTCTCTGTTGCCAATAACCGCAATCTCCATTCAGATCACCAGGTACTTCATTATTCTGTCTGCCGAAAGCATGGATTCTTTCCCACGGGCAATCGCACGCAGGTTGAACACCTCGTATTTCTTCTTCTCCAGATACACAAGGATGGGGTGAATAGAGAACGGATGACGCTTTGACATCCGCTCCATCTGGTCGAGCTGTACGCTGGTGAGTCTCACCTCGATATCATGCATCTTATTCTCTCCCTTGAGTTCGTCAAGGAATGCAAGCAGCGTCTTCTGGCGGACCTTCATCTTCAGGTTGTCGATGAACTCAACCTGATCCTGAATCGTGTTCAGACGTACAAAATCATCAACAGTCAGGACACCGCCGGCAATATACATCTCGTGGGGATCCCCCTCGATTTTATCCGCACGGAGCCTGAACAGGGTTTTGATATTACTGATGTTGATATCCAACTGGATAAACGACAGGAAGAGCTGCCCTCCCTTGATCCCGCTCTCCGCTTGCGCGAGCAAGTCCGCATAGAACTGCTTGTACAGCTCGTTCTCCATCCTTGAGAACGAACCTGTTTCCTTTGCCTCGCCAATATTTTCCGCAAGCACGGGATACATCCGGTATCCTCGGAGCGCTTCAACAATCCGGTCCATTGAGTCTTCTGCGAGGAGCCGATCCAGTATGAAACGGTCAAGGCTCCCCGCGGGGATCAGGATCTCCTTAATCTTGCCCACCTTTATCCCTTCGGTCTTCCCGCGAAGGATATTCAGCACATTCTGGATATCCCAGCGGCGCAGGTACGAACTGGTGAACTGCTTGAGTGTTCCCGGTGTAATCTCAAGGATTTTCTGGTATTCCTTGGCAAGGTTCCAGGAAAGCGCAACCTCGATAAGGTCAATACCCTTGAAACTCGTACCGAGTTCATCGATCTCCTGTTTGTACATGGTCTCCTCAATGACCCGCGTGATCTCCGGAAGGCTCATGTTAAGCATCCGGAGGTACTCGTCCCGCTGGATCAGCTTGGACTTTCGCATGCGCATTCTGGTACAGACGTAGACATAGGGGGCGGGACCCCCCGTCATCCCGACCATGTGCGTACCTCCTCAGGCAAACAGGATATCTGATGCATCCTTCAGCCCGGATTCCCACACCCTGTCGAGGAATGTGCGATAACTGTA
>CAIULN010000004.1 GCA_903900025.1 uncultured Methanomicrobiales archaeon
GATCCAGCCAAGGCCATTCAGCACACACCCGAGGATTGTCACATTCCGGGGTCCGTACCTGTCGATAATCTTCCCGGTAAACGGCATGGTAATTGCAAAAAATGCAAGAACCAGTGAGAACGGCATCAGGATATCATTTGCCGTCACTGACAGGCCAAGCTCAGCGGTGAATTAAACGGTGAGTGGCTCAACAAAGATACTCCACGCATAAATCGAACCCAGACACAGGTTGATAACCAGGCATAAAGCAACGAGCACCCACCTCCCCTTGTCAAGGGGCATCCCGAAAAGTGAAGGTACTTCTCTCACCGGACTATCCTGCGTAACGTTACCTCCCTGAATTAAAAACATTGAATGGTTCTGCAAAAAGCTCCATACCGGACTACAACATCTCCGGCTTCCAGAGGCCGATCACATTTCCTTCGGAGTCCTCGATGACCGCTGTCAGCCCGACCCCCTTGATCTCCTCCTTTTGCATCGTGACCCTGCCACCCAGCTTCTCCACCTTCGAGAGCACCTTATCGATGTCTTCGACCTCCACGAACGTGAGGATGGACTCCGTCATGTGCCGCTTATACAGCCCGCCCGTGTTCATCTCACCTTCCTTTGCTGATCCGGTGCGGATATCATGGTACTGCATCGCTGCCATCTTTGCCGGGTCCATGGGGTTTTTGGTCGGTTCGATCTTCCATCCGAGAAGGTTGTGGTAGAAGTGTTTTGCGCGGTCGACGTTGTCGGCCGGGATCATGAAATGAGCAATGTTTGCCATGGGCAGGTATCTGAAACCGAATCATATTCAGGTTTTGGGTGCTTCGTTTTGTGTATTCAGGCCCGGTTCTTCTGTCGTATCCTGCTTTCAGCATTCTACTTCCCGAAAAACCGGCACAATTGTTTTACGAAATTCCCGATACGCCGTCCGTTTGGTTGGATTCGGCATGAAATGGCCTCCAAAAAATCATCAAATAGCACTAATTGGACAGCGTTTTAGCTGGCAGATCATACCTTATGGGGTCAGAACGGAAAGAACCCCTGTTTTGAGGCTGACGGGGACGGTCCAAAAGACTGTCTCGGCTAGAGAAGAACACGAGGTGTTCTTTGATTTCAGATCTAAGATCTCTCCCGTCTGATACCATCGAGGATTGTGTGGATGCTGTCATGAGGATCGGGGAAAGCGGTAGCTATCAGATGTGAAGGCGAGGGGGGCAATACTGCTAACAGCAGGCATATCATTGGAGATCTCGGATCGGCCAAACAATAAACATCAGAGAACAAAAACCCGGCTCATAATTGCATTACATTCATCAGCAAGATTTCGGGTAACTTCACCGATCTCTCCTTCAATGAGATCGTTTGAGACCGTGGCGATTTTATCGAATTTTATTACAGAAGAGACTTTGAGCCCGGTCAACGGAAATGCAGGGTGATCATCTGATACGATGAGATCGGAATCGACGTGATGCTCAGGGATCTTCGAGGAAATGAACGCCACAACAACATCATGTTCACTTTCATGGATGACAAGAGCGGGGCGAAGTTTTGAATCTGTCAGATCTGTGAAAGGAAAATGGACCAGGACAATTTTCGCTTTCATCGGTACCTGACTTTCAAATCTGCAACTGAATAAAGATCGGGCTCGTCATCCAAAAACCCGGAAAGGGAATGCTCTGATACGGAATAGAGGGGCGTCTTTCTTTCACCAGATTTTTTTTTGTGTTTACCGGAGGTTTTCTTTCCGTGATGTTCCTTTGGCATCCGGGGGGCAGCTTGGGCTGTCATTATATTTTTCTCGTTGTCTGCTTCCATAAGGATTGTGGTACTGGTCATTCCCACCAATTCAAAGGGGAGGGTCTGAGTTGAGACCCCCCCACCCTATGGAAAAAAATTTGAGTCGAGGGGGTATGCCATGGGTGGGGGGGTATTCCCCTGTCAGACAACTACGGGAATTGTGCGGCGGCTGTACGAGTGGAAAGGGCTCCAGGCAAAAGATGAGATCCCACGGATTGCGGAAGGAAAGTACCAGAAAGCTGCTCGACGATCTCCACGACAAACGCGGGACGCCGAACGTGGACAAGATGAAGCTGGGCCGCACGCGTTATTCATGATATCCATCGATTCATTGCGAGTGCTGATCTCACACGGCAAAAAAAAACGGACCGGAAGGATTGTCCCTTCCGGTCCTGTGGTGAAATGGTCCTGCCGGATTATGGTTTGTTCCGGAGCATGCCGTTGTTTTGGCTCTTTATCCCGTTGCCGCTGTCAAAGAAATAATCCCAGCTGTTTGGGCTGATGCTGTACGGCGGCGTCGATATGGTCCACCCCTGCGGGAATTTCACGGCATGCGGGATCCCGCAGGCCCCGGCGTCAGGGTCGACAACGATAACACTGCTGAGCTGTTTTCCGTTTGAATTTGCATCAAGGCCGGCGAGCTCGGCGCCTGAACCGTACCCCTTCCCGGTCGAGAATGTTACGACAAACGTGTCCGTGCCCGGCTGCTGGAACACTCCCTGCCACGCGCCCTGGAGGCAGGTGGACAGGTTCTCGTAGGACGATGATCCCTGTTGCGTCTGCACGGCGGCATTGGGATCACACGGCCCGCCGTTATCCTTCCGGAACCGGGCATAATCCTCGCCAAGGACCACCGGGATCGAGACCC
The DNA here is from genome assembly GCA_903900025.1 of uncultured Methanomicrobiales archaeon. Classification (GTDB taxonomy): domain Archaea; phylum Halobacteriota; class Methanomicrobia; order Methanomicrobiales; family Methanospirillaceae; genus MVRE01. Next base: position 2,654 of record CAIULN010000004.1, read on the forward strand.
CCTCGCCGGGCAAAAGCGGGGGGACAACCCGCGTCGCTTTGGAATAGACGCGCCATGAGTCCGACACGGTCATGAGGACCCGGTCTGTCGGCTGGGTATTCTGCGCCGGGTTGTTCACGTATACCATGACCGTTGCCGGGTGGACCGAGGAGAAGATCGGGTCGGGCACCTTTTTTGTGCAGGTGAACTGGGGGTCAAAGAAGCAGCGGTATTTCAGCGATTCCTGGTACCGCTGGTCCTTTGATGCCTGCGCCAGTTTTTCCGAATTCTCCTGCGCCTGATCCTTCAGGAGCTGCAGCGCCTGTTTTCCTTCCGGCGGCAGGTTCTGGTACGCGTCATAGAGTTCGCCGGCTCCCAGCTGCTCGGCACCAAGTTTGATCATGTAATCGGTCGAGAGGTCCATCAGCTCCGGGCCCGTCGGGAGCGTGGGCGGGATCCCGTAGGCAGCCATCACGGCCTGCAGCCCGGTCTTTAAGACCGTCGTGCATTCGGCGTGGTCGCTGCACCAGCCGATCGTGAGCGCGTCGCCAACATACTTGACGACAACGTCCTGCATGAAGTTCCAGAGCTGGGAGTACTGGGTGACGACCCAGGAAAAGAAGTTCAGGACGTCATTGAACGTGCCAAGGAGCGTCTCCCACCATGCCTTGTCCTCGTCGGTCGGCGGAGGTTCGTACGAGTGCACCCCCTGGGGATGGAATTCGTCGCCATAGGGGTAGCCCCACGGGTAGTACCAGTGGTTGGCATACTCCCCGAACGTGGGTTTCATGTACCAGACAATGGCGGCGGACGGCAGTTTTACGATAATATCAGACGATACCGACGGGCACGGGTGCGGGCGCCGGACCGTCACTTCAACGGGCAGGGCCGGGACGCCGGCCTTGCCCCCGTCATAGACCGGGATAACGCGGACATAGAACTTCTGGTCCATATCGAGCAGCAAGGACTCAAAGGACGAGGGAGACCGCAGCTGCAGGCAGTCCGTGCAGGAAAGGGTCATGTTCTCGTTGGGGTTCCCGAGCGCCGCCTGTGTCAGTTCGCCAGGAGGGACCGAGATTAAAGAGACCGGCAGCGGCAGGGAAAAAGATCCGATGCTGACTTTCTTGAGGACAAGCCCGGTCGACGTGAACGGGATGTCTGCAGTCTGGAGGACTGCCCCCTGCCCCAGCTGGCCGGGTTCGAACGCGATGGTCCCGACATAATACGGCGGGTCGCCCGGGTTCTGCTTTGCCACCCGGGCAAAGTTGATCCGGAAGTATTGGTACCCGTCATTGTCGGTATGGTATGCTTTCACTTCCCCGGATGTGACAAGGCCCGGGATGTACTGGTTCTGCCAGTGGGCGGGGTCGCTCGTAAACGGGTTGCGCGAGACCTGGAAGAGCACGCTCTTTACATTCGTGAGAGCGGACATGTACCGGAAATTCGCGTAATGCTTCTGCTCGTCCTTTCCGATCCGCAGTGACGTGAAATCCGACCAGTTGGCCCAGGCAGGGAAATTGCCGGAGAAATAATCCCGTTCATTGTTGTCGATCCAGTCGGTCTGGAGGTAGATGAACGGCATCGTGTTCACGTTGCCGATCTGCGAGTGGAAGTACGGTGAGCCGGCACCCAGCAGCGGGGCGTACTGGTGAAGTCCTGCGGTGATGACCAGCGGTTTTGCCGATCCGGCAAATTCGTTCCCCGGTTGTGATCCCGGCGCAAACGGGACCGGTGTCGGGACGGTCGTGGGCTTTGTTGGCGCGATCGTGATGGCGGGCGTTGTATACACCGGGATCGCGGGTGGGGTTGTCGGCAGGGACGTTGCGGGGACGGTTGTCCGTTCCGTTGTCAGGGTTGTCGTAACAGCCGGTGCGATCGGGGGTGGCGGGGCGGTCGTCTGCGAAGTCGCCGGGGCTGCCCTTTCCGGTGGTGCAGTTGTGGGCGTTGTCCTGACCGGAGCGATGGGGGCAATCGCCGGGGTGGCTGCTACCTGCTCAAAGCAGTACTGTGGGTTGCGGGCACCGGACGGGTCCGTCAGGTAACCGCACTGTTCGCGGGATACCTGGACATAATTTCCGGCACCGAACATTTCTGCCGCCTGCTGCACGGTGAGGCATTCGGCAGGAGCGGTGCAGGCCGTAGCGCCGGATACCGGTACGGCAAGGGGCAGCAGGATGAGGAAGGCAAGAACAAGGAAAGGGACGGGCTGTTTCATCAGGTTCACCACGGGCGGGACAACAACAACAAATCTTTTTGGTCCGGATTGCTCTTTGTGCCATATGTCCAATATTCGTGTCGGTTTGTTTTTACCGGTTTGTTTTTTGTGGCAGGGGCCGGCTCCTCTGCACCGTTGCGAAGGTTCGCGTGAATATATTTTACAGAAGGATGAAACGAAAAAATGAGAAAACGGAAAAAAATGCGAACAAATAAAAACAGAACTTGGCTTGTTACTGCAAAATAAATCCCAACAGAAATCCCCACCGGCAAATCTTTTAAAAAAAATTTTTTGTGCCGGAGAAATCAAAAAAAAGATTCAGGACCCGAAAAAACCGGGCGAAAAATTTTCAAAACCAAAAAAAATCCGGCTCTGCAGGATTCAATGCAAAAACCTTCCTTATGCTATGATGAAAGCCGCCCGTACTTTTTATGTGCCTGTTCGATTGACAGGATATCGTGAACTTTGATAATCCTGTTCCCTTTGTCAACACTGTAAAATGCGGTGAATGTACGAGCGATATGAAGCCGGTATATCTCGCTGCCACCGGAAAGAACCAGTTTTTCCGTATCCCCGCCACTCCCGGGAAACGGATTTTCCTCAAGACCTTTCAGGGCGTTCCTGATGATCCGCCGGGATTTTTCAGGCAGGGAACTGATATATCCATCGGCAGTGTTCCGGACCTTCACTTCAAAGGTCAATCTTTAATCTCCGAAAGGGACACATACTCCGAGTCCGGGCAGCTCTCCCACATCTTCACATCTTCCTCAAGCCGGGCTTTTTTTACCCGTTCGATCATTTCCTCAAGGAGATCATCATAGGTCTGGCCGGCGCCCTTCATCTCACCAAGCTTCTTCCAGACCGTCTTTGACACCGGTACCCGCTTCACTGCTGCCATGATCATGTTGTAAGCATTGTAAATACTTAAAACCTTTACAATGGATTGATAGTTCCCTGATCCCCTCTGCCAACAGGTGCATCTTTTCATGCAGGTACCATCCTTCACTCTCCGACGGTAGCATGGATCCGGGCCTGCCCATTTTGTATGATCCGGCCCCGGATTCCGGGCATAATTCGCAAAAAACCGGGCATAATTCCCACTTTTAACGCATTTCTCCGACGTAAAAAAAAGGAATCAAATAGCGCTAATTGGGCAGAGGATCTTTTCCAAAACGGGCTGCGGTATGCTGGAAGGCACAGAAACCCCTGTTTTTGCCCCTCCGATCGACGTTTGTTCTCGACGGACACCGACGGAGATTTTACCATTAATCATAGAGATGCAGCGGGTTTGTAGTAAGGGGAGATGAACCCGGATCATATCTCCGACGAAGACCTCCTTCCCGTGAGGGAGTCCCGGACTCCAAAATATGTCTTATTCGCGAAAAACCAAGTCCTTTGTTTTACGATTTTCGCATAAAGCCCCCCGTTCGGCGAATTCGGCATGAAATGGCGTCCAAAAAATGCGCTAATAGCACCTTTTGGACGGGCGATTACTACCCGAAGGGTAGTAAGAGCTGGAGAAGAACGCGGAAGCGTTCTTCGAAGGCGATCGGTTGCCGGATGGGCTGGGGTAGGGGAAAATCGGAAAAACATGCGTTTTTCCTCGAAGTTCGGGTCGCCCGACCCTCACTTAAATGAAAGGAAGGGTTGTTTTGGGAGTACGGGGATCTACAACAGAGCACTCCCCGGGCTGCTGTGGGGGGTGAGAGACCTATCTTTTTAGTGTTAATGAGTCCAGACGGCACACTATGCGCGACGGAAAGCTATGACGAACCGACATATTGCGGAAGTATTGTCACATCTGGCGATTAAGGAAATATAAGATTTAAAACACACAAGTTAATTTCAATTAATAAGAAATGTAATAATCCCGATAACTGAAATACATCACACAATCAATCTAATGACAATTACACCATTTTTCATCGCTGTAAAATTTATAAAAAAACTGCAATTGCTGTTTGCGATGAAATGTAATTGAAAGAGATAATTTACTTGACCTCTTGTCATAATATCGTAAAAAAACCGATTGGGATTCTCGATACATAAAAAAGTTCGGAGAAAACTTGAAACCTAGGAAAAATCAAAACAAATAAATTTCTGATAACTTTTCAAAAATATGCTTCGGTTTTATCCATACTCAATATAATTTAATAGTGTTAACAGAATTTTCTATAATATAATTATATAGTATAAAGAGCTAGCACCATGTATGGTGCAAGAGGCTGTCAACTGGTTAAGTGATAAGTCGACCGAAATACACAAATCCCTAAGTACAATAATTAAAAACCGAAAAAAATGGCGGACTGACAAACCAGCTTTGGATCGAAATAAGTATAATACCATTTTTCTGGCAAAAAAATGGGACGAATTGGTAAAAAAATCAGATGAGGAAATTATCAAACGTGAAAAACTCTTACAGACCATTTCCCAGGAATCCCTTAAATTGGTAGAATTAATTCAGGAATTGAACATTCCACCAAAACTCAAGAAAGATTTACCCGGCAGACTTACAGACTTACCCAACTGGAGTCAGAAACAAAAAGATCTGGTAAAAAAACTTCAAAAAGAGGGATTGAGTAAAAAAAATGCAGAAATAAAAATTGCAGAATTAGAGAAAATAACGGGAAATACCATCATCGCGACTGCGAAAACCCGAATTGTAAACCAGACTGAATATGCTAACCAGTTATATTTCAATCATCTTTCGAAAATTGCGGCAGGTTACCTTGCAACAGCAGTCGCGAAGGTTAATACTGTTGCTGCGAAAAATTCACAGAAAACCGATGTTGTTGCAGTCGATAAGAAATGGATAAGTGATACTGAATCTTCGATTCTGGATTACGAAAAGGAAATCTGGAATTCACTGGGTAAAAGTGATTTCACTGGAGTAAAGAATAACGCAAAAAAACTCTCTTCCTTTGCCCAACAGGGCATAGAGAAGGCGGCAACTCAGACCGCATTATCCGCTCAGCGAAGAAAAAATAAAACTGCTACAGAGTATGATGAGGGTTTTGACAGTGTCAGAATAGGAAATCTTAATCGTAGCCTTATTCAGGCGATAGTCCTTAGCCATTATGTTTCATGGCTTGCTGTATGGGGAGAATACTCCCCAATTACCATGAGATGGGTCAAAGCTGCTGGTAAACTGGATTTCAGCAAAAAAGTCCAGAATTCCTTTATTACAGTAGATGACTTTGTTAAACAAAAGAATAAAAAAAGTGATTCCACCGTCAACATAGCAGGTACGATTAAATCAGTGAAGATCCAACACCTTGGAAAAACAGCCATATCGTCCGCTGAATTAGTGGGCAATAAGGGGGCAAGTATTACCCTTGCTCTTAAATATATCAAACTGGATTCGTCCGGCATGGTACCCGGTTCTTTTGTCCAGGTTACAGGGGTATATACTCTGGATATTGAATGGCTCAAGGGGAATACCGCGATTGTGATCGATCGTGAAAACTATTCCCAACTCAAAAAGGAATCAGGAATTGATTGGGTTACCTCAGAATTACGGAGAGCATACGATCCAGTACCCCATAGTTTAAATGCGGAATGGAGCTGGGAGCCCGGGACTGATGGTGCAGGAAATCCTTTGCGATATGGTGTATGGTGTATAGCGCCTGCCAGCTCCGGGAAAGGAGCCCAGAATAGCAAAAATGGCGGGAGTGGTGGGGGCGGTAAGGGCTCCGACAATTCCGATCAGGACTGGTGGAAAGATAAAGATCCGGACGGGGAAAAGGATCCCTTTGATACAGGTCCTGTTGAACCTGTACCTGAAATACCAGAAGATGATCCAAATTTTGACCCGGATCATCCTCCGGAAGGTGATCTTAACGATCAGGATTGGTGGAAAGGTGAAGATCCGAAAGAATGTGACCCCTTCGAAGAAGGACCAGATGAACCACCACCCGATCCCCCAGTGGATCCCCGTGAAGGAGCTAACGAAAACGGGGAATACGAAAACTCAAGCGAGTATCTCAATGCAGTTGAGGAACCATAAGGGATAGGCAGCGGTACAAATGCCACGATCGTCAAGCATTCCTGCAGAGGGAAAGAACCTCAATGCCTTTTTTACCGTTAACTTGCGAGGCGAGACAACCACCCAGACATTCGATGAGATTGTCCACCCCAGGGGATTTTTAATATCATCTGACTATCTCAAGGGTGCACTCATAAAAACTACCAGACAGAAAATTTCCAGTGGATCTCACGTTATCATAGACAATGGCAATTTTGATGAAATCGGAAAAATCTCAACGGATCTTTCCCAACCAGCAGAAGAGCTGAAAAAAAATTTTTTACGATTAAAAAAAAAGAAATCCATTCATGAAGAGGATTTCCCGCCGGAACTCCGGGATCAGATAACGGATATCTCAAAATCCATTGAAAAGGAAATACTCGACCATTTTGGTAATAAAAAACTGGATTTATCCGGTTCACTGGCATACAATCCTTCCGGCGTCATCGGCATTGAAGATATCACCGCAGCGCTCTGGTTGCGGTTAGGACTGGAGATTCAGTACATCCCTAATGGAAGGGAGGCATTACGCAAAAAAAATGAGACCGTTTGTGAAACGGCAGTTACTGAAATTGGGACTTTAAAAAAATCATGGAATGGCAGGTATCTTACAGTTGCTTCGGCTTTGGATTACGATAGTGCTTTTGATGCAGGATCTGCATTTGCCTCAAGGGAAATAGAACATGCCGCCATAGGATTTGGTGCATTCATGTCAGACGATTCCTTCCAGGATTATGTGATAATTAATGGGAAAAGAATTGATTTGCCTTCGCTTGCACCAATGCGTTATCTGAGATGTGCTCTTGTCGTTCGAGGTTTTTGGGACGGCTATAACTCGCAAAAAAAGACCTCATTAAAATCTTTTCATTTTCTTGGTCTCGGTACCCCGGTGATGATCCCTATCCTTGCACTCGGAGCATATTCAACAAAATTCCAGACATATGATGCGACAAGCCCATTTAAAGATGCATTCCAGGGAATATTGTATACATTAGAACCAGCTTATTTCAAACGAAGAGCAACGAGTATTGCATTTGGGCTCGCATCTAACCCCACTGCACCATGGTCCTGCCCATGTAAGTTTTGTAAAGATTTCGAAAAACAGTATCCCATGGATTATAAAAAAGGTTATGAATGGTATAAGAGCAAAAAGCCTTCCAAAGTTGAAATGAAAGATCTTCATCCAGGTGGATCACTCTTCGACGTATATCCGTTCCTGAGTGAACCCGAATCCGGCTCACGACGGAAAATGATTAATCTGTGTCGGATGGGTCATAATCATTGGATATATGAGCGGATTTTTGAAGGATTACGTGACAATAATTCAAATCGGGATTCATTTGAAAAGCATGTTGAAGGAATTGTGAATCGATACCTCCAGAATTCAAAATGGGATCAAGCTGCTCATTCGGTTAAACTTGCATTTGAGATTGTTAAAGCAGAAAGCGTAAATGATGTTTTGAAATCTATTGGGTGAAACAAAATTTCGATTTTTTTTGATTCAGGAATTGATAGTAAAAACGCCATTTCCAATCCGGGATCATTTCAGCCCCGGTTTACCTGTTTTTTCGAGGCTGGATTGCATGAGCGGCCTTTTTTTATGAAAAACCAGCCTATTATTTTCGAAAAACCGCATGTTGTGCCCCGTTTTGCTGGATTCAGCATAAATATGGCTCCGAAAAATCCGCTAATAGCACCTTTTGGAGGCACGATCTCAGGCGGGATGGGGTGTAGTATGCCGGACACGGAAAAAACCCTGTTTTTGCCCTCCAATCGAGACTTTTCTCCGACGGACACCGACGTGAATTTCAGGGTAAGGGGGTATCAGACGACAGGCCGGGACAGCTGCATGGAACCTGGGAGACGAGGCATGTTTCATGCCGGCACTCTCCGACGGTGGCATACCTCTTGCCATCCTCACTGAGGGGATGATTTTCATGATTTGGTTGCAAAAAATGGCGAATTCCGGTACATGGTTTTTGGAATACACGATTATCGCTGTCCGTTTGCCAGATTTCGGTTGAAAATGACCTCTAAAATGATCGCTAATGGACGCTTTTGGATAGGCGATTGTTTGCTGGATCGGGCTGTGATACGTGAAAACGGAAAAACTGCCGTTTTTCCTAGAAGTTCGGGATCCGTCATTCCCGACGGACCCTCACGTAACGGAAAGAACCCCTGTTTTGGGGGGTCGGGGGGGTTGGGCCCGGATTATGAGCGCCCCTTCCAACACCCCGGATGATGATCCGGTGAATGTTCACTTATTTTTTGTTTTATCGAACAATTGCTCAGCCGGACAACCGGACTCCCTCTGTTTACAAAACCTGCAGGCCAGTTGTCCTCTCACAAGGGCATTACCGAGGAAACCAAGGAGAAAGAGGGCAATGATGAGGATGAGGACAATCCACGTGAACTCCTGTATCAGGAGCAGTATGCCTGCGAGGACAGGGACGGTAAAGATTAAAAAATCCGGGACAATATCTTTCCATGTGATCTTTTTTTGACTGAACTGCTCCGGCTTGCCCCTCTGAAAAAACAGGGAACTCAAATAACCTTTACCAAAAGCACAGGTCTTGCCGTAATAATAACAGTCCACACAATGTCTGCTCAAAAGCCGGAATTCAAAGAGAAGAATGAAAAGTACATAACAGATGACCCAGATGAGACTGAACCTGTACAGGATAAATGCGCCGATACCGTAGATCAGGAGTGATACAAGATTTGATATAACAACAATCACGGTTGGATAATGTTCATTGCAGCCCGGTTCGCTCATAATGAAACCTGCATTTGATGAAGGATAAATATTATTGGGGATCTTTTCTGAAATTTTTTCCTGGAAAAGTTGCACGGCCAAAAAAATTCCGGGCAGGAGAAAATTCGGTGCGAAAAGTTCCCGGCAAAAAATCAGTTGGAAAAACTTCGAATTGCCTTTCTTTAAAAAAAAAGATGTTATTCCTGTGGATGGATGATAACTTTTAAACTACCATCCCGGTGCCGGGCAGTTAAGAGAAAACCTTCAACCGTTTCTTTTAAGGGAAAAACATGGGTTATCATATCGTCCACATTCACTCTTTTATACTGGATCCATTTCAGGGCCGTGGAAAGGTTATGGAAATCGGCAGCATATGAATGGGTGATCGTAACCTCCTTTTGCCACAGGTCCCAGAGATTCATTTCGGACCGGATTTCAGGGTTGGTGGGGGCAAAAAATAAGATCGTGCCCCCATGGCCGACTGCTTCAAGTGACTGTTTCACGCAAACGGGAACCGGTGCGGTCATAATGACGGTGTCTGCGCCCAGGCCGCCATTTAATTCTTTAAACCTTCCGGGAACATCTTCCGTCGCGGAAATGGTTGCATCGGCACCGAATTTTTTGGCGACCTTTAACCGATCGGGACTCGGGTTGGAGACAGCAATAAATCCCGCACCATTCAGACGGGCTGCCTGAAGATGCAGCAATCCGGTTATCCCGGCGCCAATGATCAAGACTGATCGACCATCTGAGGTCGGAGCCCATTGCTGCCCACGCAACACA
>CAIULN010000005.1 GCA_903900025.1 uncultured Methanomicrobiales archaeon
ATCACACTTCCCAGCGGGGAGCAGAGGACCGGGCAGGTACTGGATATATCGAAGGATCTTGCTGTCGTCCAGGTATTTGAGGGTACCAGCGGGATCGATGACAAGGACACGCGGGTGCGGTTTACCGGCAGGCCGCCGACCGTGGATGTGTCCATAGACATGCTCGGGAGGATCCTCAACGGGGTGGGAAAGCCCCGCGACGGAGGCCCCGACGTCATCCAGGAAGCAAGCCTGGACATCAACGGGATGCCGATCAACCCGTACGCAAGGGACAAACCCGCGGATTTCATCCAGACCGGCATGTCCACCATTGATGCCCTGAATACGCTTGTCAGGGGTCAGAAGCTCCCGATATTCTCAGGCGCAGGTCTGCCTGCAAACAAGCTTGCCGCCCAGATCGCCCGCCAGGCAAAGGTGCTTGGGGAAGGTGAGAACTTTGCGGTGGTCTTTGTCGCCATGGGGATCACCCATAAGGAGGCATCGTTCTTCATGGCTGATTTTGAACGGACCGGGGCCCTTGAACGCGTGGTGTTTTTCATGAACCTTGCCGATGACCCGACGATTGAGAGGCTCGCAACGCCACGATGCGCCCTCACGGTTGCCGAATACCTCGCGTTTACCCACCACCTCCACGTCCTTGTAATCCTGACAGACATGATTAATTACTGCGAAGCATTGAGAGAGATCTCCACGGCACGGGAGGAGGTTCCCGGAAGGAGGGGGTATCCCGGTTATATGTATACGGACCTTGCGTCCATATACGAGCGCGCCGGGAGGATCAAGGGGAAGAAGGGATCCATCACCCAGATTCCCATCCTGACCATGCCTGACGATGATATCACCCATCCGGTACCGGATCTCACCGGCTACATCACCGAGGGGCAGATTGTGCTCTCACGGGACCTGTACAGGCGGGGCGCGAACCCGCCCATCGACGTCCTGCCCTGCCTCTCGCGGCTCATGAACCTCGGTATCGGCCCGGGAAAGACACGCGAAGACCACAGGAACGTGGCCGACCAGCTCTATGCCTCGTACGCCTACGGGAGAGACCTGCGGAGGCTGGTTGCGATCGTAGGCGAAGAGGCGTTGACTGAACTGGACAAGAAATACCTGAAGTTTGCGGATGAGTTCGAGAAGAAATTCATCACGCAGGGGGACGAAAACCGGAGCCTTGAAAGGACGCTGGAGATTGGCTGGGATCTCATGTCCATGCTCCCGGAAGAGGAATTGAAACGGATAAAACTCGACTACATCAGGAAGTATCACCCGGCGTACAGAAAGGGATGAGCCATGGAACAGGTAAATCCCACAAGGATGGAGCTCATCAGGAAAAATGCGCAGATAAAGCTCGCCGAGCAGGGGAGGGATCTCCTCCGTGAGAAGATGGATGCGCTCATCCAGGAGTTCTTCCACATCATGGAGTCGGTCTCGAAATCGCGGGATGAGCTGGAGGTCGTTGCCAACGCGGCACAGCGCTCGCTCTTGACCGCTCTTGCCGTTGATGATTCCGTCACCCTGAAATCTGCCTCCTTTGCAACACGCAAGGGCCTGTTCATCGATATCAAGGGAAAAAACATCATGGGGGTTCCTGTTCCGGTGCTCGAAAAAAAGAGGGTCTCAAAGAGCGTTCTTGAGCGGGGATATAGTATTATATCGACAAGTGGGAGGATCGATGAGGCAGCCGAGAAGTTCGAGATGGAACTGGACCTGATCATCGGGCTTGCGGAAACGGAGACTTCCTTAAAACGGCTTGGCGGGGAGATCCAGATGACGCGGAGGAGGGTGAACGCGCTGGAGCAGGTGCTGATCCCCGATTTGAAGAAACAGGCAAAGTATATAAAAAACGCCATTGACGAACGGGAGCGTGAAGATCTCTTCCGGTTAAAAAAAGTGAAAAAGATCATTGAACGCAAGAAAAAGGCAGCACAGCTATAGACGGCTGACAGGCCAGACGCAAAAAATCCCGTGGTATGACCCGTGTCACCGAATTTCCACACCGCATGTATTATTTTTAAAAAGATCTGTGCATCCCGCCCCCCTCAAATTTTAGATTTGGAAAGGAACCTGATGAAACGCTCCAGTACCAAAGGGACGGACCGGCTGAATATGAGGAAAAAAGCACCAGGTTCTTCCATTCCCATATTCAGTTTGACATCCGGTTTTCCCGACAGTTCTCTTTATGATCTGCGCGAGAGACACATTCTGCTTTATATCCCACAGGTATTATAACCCATGCCGTTTTTTTAAAAAAGAGGTCACACCGAACGGTTGAAGATGATTTGGTTTTTTTTCTTTCTGTCTTTCAGGACTCTCTCCGTTGATCAATTCCTTTGCCTTTAATTTCGCCTGTTCTATCCGCTCCCTGCACCTGTCTATCGCTAAGTCCTTCAATTTTACGATTTTTTTATCGATATCGCCTGCCATATGCCAGACATCCGAAAAATTATCAATGTGTGTAATCCATCAGGCAATAGATATACTTTCTGACAGTCAGATGACTGATCGAATAGTAATTCGCTGGCCCCCTTTTTGGTATGTGCGACAGAATTCCTGTGTTTCCGATCTTTTTATCCTGTTTCCCGGGATAATTACAGTGAATGATTCCTGCACCCGTCTCTGCTCTCCATGGCATGAGCAGCGCGGTTCTTCTGTTCTCTTGTGTATCCGGAATCTCGTTTATCGATTCTGTGAAAAATGTATTCTCATCCGGTAAAAGTATCGCGAAAATGAAGGATGCACATGATATCCGTGGCCTTGTCCGCCTGTTGAACCACAGCGATCCCGATATTCAGTATCACGCTGTGGCGGCGCTCGGGGAGATCGGTGATATCGGTGCTGTGGAGCCCCTGATCACTGTATTGAAACATGACGAGATGAGCGGTGTCCGCTGGAAAACAGCAGAATCACTGGTAAAGATCGGCGCCCCATCTGTCGAACCACTGATCAGCGTGCTCCAGTATTCGGATAGTGACGTGAGGTGGAAGGCCGCGATCGCCCTTGGTGAAATCAGGGATCCGCGTGCGATTGGACCACTTATCAGGCAGCTGTCGGACACGGACCGTTTCGTGAAGAGCCGGGTGGCGCATGCGCTCGGGATGATCGGAGCACCCGCGGTCCATCCCCTGATACAAACACTCCACGACGGCGATGGCAACCAGCGGTGGGGGGCGGCAATCGCACTTGGCGGCATCAAGGATCCTGCGGCAGTCGACCCGCTGATCCTGGCACTTGCGGATAAGTATGAAAATGTCCGTGCCGAGGCGGCAGCCGCCCTCGTTGCGGTCGGGGAGCCGGCAATCGCACCCCTGCTCCGGTTCCTGAAATATTCGGAGGGGGCCGTGCGTATCGAAGTGATGACTGCCCTTGGGGAGCTCCATGCCAGTGATGCCATCGAACCGCTTGTCCAGATGCTGGAAAAAGCGGATGAAGAGGAACGCCACACAATCAATGCGACTCTGGATGCAATTTTGACCCCGTCTGTCGAACGGATGGCAAAGAGGTTATGGAACGATAACAACCATGAAACAACCGGGCACGAGATCAAGAGATCCCTGCAGGAAAGTGAAAAGTGAACCTGTGTGAGAACGACCATGACCGCAGATGATAGTATCACAGCGCTGATCTCCGCATTCCGCGATCCTTCGGTTGACAGACGACATGACGCCATACAAAAACTGGCACAGTGCGGCGGACGTGCGGTTGCCCCCCTGATCAAGGCGCTCCACGACGCACCAGATTCCGATCTGCGATGGTATGCTGCCGTAGCGCTGGCACGGATTGGCGAGCCTGTGATCACCCCCCTTCTTGCAGCGATGAACGCGGACCGTTACACGGATTTCAGGAAATATGCTGCCGCAGCGCTCGGCGGGATTGGAGAACCCGCAGTAGAACCGATCATCGAAGCGATGGCGGCTGATGACCGCGAACTGCGGGGCTTTCTCTCGCTTGCGCTCTGCAGGATCGGGACGCCCGCGATCGGTCCTCTCACCCGATCTCTTGAAAGCAGCAGCGAGATCATAAAATCGTGCGCCGCACTCACGCTCTGGCAGATGGGGGAGGATGGGATCACTTCGATTGTCAAAAAAATGGAACGGGAAAAGACCGGATAAAGCAGCAGGCTATCGTCCGCCTGTACCCCTCCACCCCGGAAATTATTGCCTGACACCGGAACCGAACAGATAAATCTCCCCGTGCCTACCATTCCGGTATGTTGCAGATCTCGCCCGCGATGGAGGCGTACCATAAAACGCTCCATTCTTCGCTTGATGCGGCGATAAAAATCGCACAGCAGGCGCGTTCCTGCGGGCTTGATCCCTCGACAGACGTGGAGATCCCGGTTGCAAACGATCTTGCCGACCGGGTTGAGGCACTCCTTGGCATCAGAGGTATAGCCCAGCGCATCCGCGAGCTGGAGCAGCAGATGTCCCGCGAAGAGGTTGCGCTCCAAATTGGCGATGATTTCGTGCAGAAGAGGTTTGGGGAGACCGACCGGGAGCAGATTCTCGACCATGCAATACGCACTGCGATGGCGCTTTTGACGGAGGGTGTTGTCGCAGCGCCCACGGAAGGGATCGCAAAGATCGGGATCGGCAGGAATGATGACGGGAGCGAGTACCTGAAGATCTTTTATGCAGGACCGATCCGGAGTGCAGGCGGGACGGCGCAGGCGCTTTCCGTGCTCGTGGGCGATTATGTGCGCCGGCAGCTGGGAATCAACCGTTACAAGCCGCGCCAGGAGGAGGTCGAGCGATACATCGAAGAGATCCGGCAGTATAACACCATCATGAACCTCCAGTACCTCCCCAGTGAGCTGGAGATCCGGCTGATTGTGAAGAACTGCCCTGTCTGCATTGACGGGGAAGCAACCGAGCAGGAGGAGGTCTCGGGGCACCGGAATCTCGAACGGGTGGAGACGAACACGGTCCGGGGCGGCATGGCGCTTGTCCTTGCCGAGGGCATCGCCGCAAAAGCGCGGAAACTCAAAAGCAAAGTCGAAACGATGAAGATGGACGGGTGGGACTGGCTTGATCAAATTATCAAAGATAAAACCGATGAGGGTTTTGTCAGCGTCAAACCCCTCGATAAATATCTCCGCGACCTGATTGGCGGACGCCCGGTCTTTGCATACCCGATGCGCAAAGGGGGGTTCCGGCTGAGGTATGGGCGATCCCGCAATACCGGATTTGCTGCCGCCGGGCTGAACCCGGCGACTCTCCATATTCTGGGCAACTTCCTTGCGGTCGGCACCCAGATGAAGACAGAACGGCCCGGCAAGGCCTGCGGGGTCGTGCCGGTCGATACGATCCAGGGGCCGACGGTCAGGCTCAAAAACGGAGACGTTTTGCGTATTGATGATGCACCAACAGCACTCCTTCTCGCAGCGGAGATCGACAGAATACTCGATGTTGGCGAGATCCTGATATCGTTCGGGGAGTTTTTGGAGAATAACCACCCTCTGGTGCCCCCTGCCTATTGTGAGGAATGGTGGATTTTAGAGGGCGGGAAGCGGCACCCTGAGAGCGAGGAGGAGGCAATCGCGTTTGCCCGCAACGGGGCATACCTTCATTCGGACTATACCTGGATCTGGGACGACCTGACGTGTGATCAGGTCCGTTTGCTTGCCGATGCTGTGTCAGATACCGGAACGATCCAAAACAACATTCTTGTCCTGCCGGTCACAAACGGGACAAAACCTCTTCTCGAAGAGATCCTCCTCCCCCACATCGTGCGCGATGATAACGTACTGATTAAGGACTACCGTGCATTTACCGCCTGCCTCGGACTCGATCACAATCTGAAGAAACGGGAGGTCTGGAACGATGCGCATCTGACAACCCCCCTTGAACTTGTTTCCTACCTGAGCGGGTTTACCATCCGATCCCGGGCCGGTATGCGGATTGGCGGGCGTATGGGAAGACCGGGAAAATCAAAACCACGCAAGATGAATCCCCCGCCCCATATCCTCTTCCCTCTTGGCGAATCGGGTGGATCCCGCCGCTCGTTCCAGGAGGCCTCCAACCATAAGCCTGAATCTGATGCCAGCTTTGTCGGGATTGATTTCCAGAAGGAAGGGGGGATCATTGAGATTGAGGTCGGCAGGCGCCGTTGCACCGGGTGTGGTGAAATAACCTACAAGAACCGGTGCGAACGCTGTTCTGCCCATACCATTCCGGTCTTTTCCTGCCCGAAATGCCACAGGGAGACCGACCGCGAGCGGTGTCCGGCATGCAATGTTCCGACAACCTGCCTGCAGAAAGCGACCGTGAACGTTAAGGAGGAATATCTCAGGGCAATGGAGCACTTGGGGATGAACCCCGGGAGCATCACCCTTGTAAAAGGGGTCAAGGGGGTTATTTCACGGGCAAAAACTGTTGAATCTCTGGAAAAGGGGATTTTGCGGGCGCAACAGGAGATCTATGTCTTCAAGGACGGGACCACGCGCTTTGACATGATCGACCTCCCCCTCACCCACATCCGCCCCTCTGAGATTGGCGTGGGCATCGGGACGCTCCGCGAGCTCGGTTACCAAAAGGATATCTCTGGCAGAGACCTTTCTGAATCGTCGCAGGTAGTCGAGATGCACCCGCAGGACCTTCTCATCTCCGACTCCTGTGCCGAATACATGGTGAAGGTGGCGCAGTTTATCGATAACCTGCTGGTCAAGTCGTACCACCTCCCTGCATTCTATAATGTCAGAACACGCGATGATCTTCTCGGGCATCTTGTCATCGGTCTCGCCCCGCATACGAGCGCCGGTGTCCTTGCACGGATTATCGGGTTTACACGGGCAAACGTTGGATATGCTCATCCCTTCTTCCATGCGGCCAAGCGGCGCAACTGTTTCCACGGCGATACGGAGTTGGAGGTGTTTGACGGCAAACGCTGGAAGAGCCTCCCGATCCGCCGGTTCGTGCTGGAAAATTTTGATGTGAGCAGACCCGGTATTGACAGGCTCGGAACCTATTACTCGGACCCGGCGCAGGTCTGGTACACCCGCACTGTGGACACGGGTGGCATGATACATATGCGTCGGATTACATCGGTCTCGATTCATCGCTCACCGGCGGCGCTCATCCGGTTTACGACGTCACGGGGCAGGGAACTTGTTGTTACCCCTGACCATCCGATGCTGATCTGGGATACGAGTTACCTCCGCAAGATTCGGGCCGTTGAGATCAGGGCGGGTGATTCCGTTCTGGTGTTTGAAGGCATTCCCCCGATCTCCGACCGGATCACCCTTGCAGCAAGCATCCCCTCTCCTGAGGACTGGGTGTACTGCATTACGGTCGCAGATGACCACACCGTTGTGGCAAACGGTATCTTCACCGGACAGTGCGATGGTGATGAAGATTGCATCATGCTCCTTCTTGACGGCCTGATCAATTTCTCCCGTTCATTTTTGCCGGAAAGCCGGGGTGGTTCCATGGATGCGCCGCTGGTCCTGACAAGCAGGATCGATCCGGCTGAAATTGATAAGGAGAGCCTGAACATTGATGTATGCCCGCATTACCCGCTTGAGCTGTATACTGCCGCACTCCGTTATGCAAAACCACAGGAGGTTGAACCGCTCATCGATCGCGTTGAACACCGGCTTGGGACACCTGCCCAGCTCGAGGGGTTCTTTTTCACTCATGATACTGCCGATATCTCGGCAGGCCCCTTGGAATCCACCTACACGCAGCTCAGGACAATGCCGGAAAAACTGGAGGCAGAACTCAGTCTTGCGGAGCGGATCCGTGCTGTTGACGCCGATGACGTAGCAGAGCGCGTGCTTACCACCCATTTTATCCGCGATCTTACAGGAAATCTTGCTGCATTCTCAAAGCAGAAGTTCCGGTGCACAAAATGCAATACGACCTTCCGCAGGATGCCCCTTACCAATAAGTGTACAAGGTTCCGCGGAAAAGGCATCTGTAACGGTAACATTGTCCCCACGGTCCATGAAGGATCGGTGAAAAAGTATCTCGAAATGTCAAAAGCGCTCTGCGCCAAATATCATGTTTCCGAGTATACCCGCCAGCGTGTGGAAGTACTCGATCTTGCCATCACATCCACATTCGGCGAGGAAAAGCACCAGCAGATGGGGCTTTCGGATTTTATGTAAGGCTTTTGTTCAGAAATTCAGGATAAGATCCTTTAAAGCTCAAAGCCTTTTACTATCCTGCACCAAACTAATCCTGAGCGAGGGTATCTAAGCTTGGTCAACAGAGGCAGACTCAAGATCTGTTCCAGAAGTGGTTCGCGGGTTCAAATCCCTCCCCTCGCATCTTTTTTTTAATTTTAAATGAAACCCATGGTAATATCCAAAGATACACGGCTTGAATTCACAAATACCCTTCAATAGAGCGCCTTCTTGTTCACAGTTCTGGAAAAATTATATTCCCTTATGACAAACATTACTCTCAATCTTCGACAAAAAACCTCTTATGGGAGATGGTGTACTGCCGGACTTTACCGAAGAGAAGAATGAGACCGGGGAGATTATCCGCGTCAGGCTGCCCAAAAAAGGGAACCGGGAGACGTTTGCCTGCGCCAAGTTAATGATGGGCGCAAATCATATACGCGTGCGGTGTTTTGACGGGGTTACCCGCCAAAGGCGGATCAAGGGAAAGATAAAAAAGAAGGTCTGGATCCGTGAAGGGGATATTCTGATTGTGATCCCGTGGAACTTCCAGGATGAAAAATGCGATATTATGTACCGTTACACCGGCCCGCAGGTCGAATGGCTCCTCAGGAACAATTACCTCTGAACTGTTTTTACCACAAAAAAAATACCCTGATTTGTATTACAGGCTTTTGACCATAATATCATATTTCTTGATGACGAGCGTGTCGGTTGGAGGTAGTCGGTACGTATTAGGAGCTGTCTCTGTCCATTTCAGGGAATTGGTAAAATAATTACGCCATGCCACAGAGAAATTGTAAATATTCGGATCAGGGGTGTAATAAACTGTAACCTGGTTCGAAAGCGCAGGTTTTGAGATTTCCGTATAGTTGGTCGTTGAAACCTGCATGCGAACGGTCCCAACACCCGTCTGTGACATGAAAATCGTGGAATTCAAACCTATCAGGGGGATGACCGTCGTCGTTTTAGAGGTGATCGGATCGGTATCACTGAACCACCGGGGTTCAGCAACCATCACCGAGCCGGGCGCGTACATCGGGCGGGCCATCACCGCACCGTTTTCAATGGCGATGACCTGCTGGGCATTGATGGATTCGTACTGGAGTTGGCCCGGGTGGAACGTGACATCGACAGAACTTCCGTCAGATATCCTGAACGATGAGCTGGTCGGACTGAATAGTGTGTTATAAACGGTGAGCGATCCCCCGCTGACCTTGAGTGAGGTCTCCTTGTAGGGGACATTCTTGTAGGTGATGCTTTTAATATCGTTCTGCAGCACGATCAAATTCTTCTCCATGATCCGTTTGTCGGCATTCACCTGCTGCTGGAGGAGCATAGGATACCCATAGAGCGTGACAAGCCCGATCCCTACAATAACCAGAGTGAAGATTAACATAAAGCCGATCGATTCGGATACGCCCCTATCATTTCTTTTGACACCATCACACAATTTCATCAGACTCCCCTTGAATCATAGCTAATCCTGTTTATCCCCCTGCCGGTTGTGTTTCCCGTCACGTTGCGTGTTGCCCCGATACCGGCAAGCGATACTTTGGTGAAAACGTACCCGCGTGAGACCGTGACATCCTGGCTGGATGCGTACTGGCCGATCTCGACAAAATAATCCCTGCCTGCCACGTCATCAGGGAGGTCAAACATCGTGGAGATTGAACCATTGTAGGGAGCAATGACATACACATCGACGATACGGGTGGAGACACCATTGCCGATATCAGTAAAGGCGGCATAACTGACCGTATTGACCGGGCCTTCCATGATGGTGGAATTCACCATCAGCATCATCACAACCATGAGGACCATCAGGATACCGCTGATCATGACATACTCGATCAGGTTTGCAACCCCTGCATCATCCTTCCGGTCAATGACTTGTTGTTTCATCGTATGCCGTCACCCCGTTGTTGTAATGGATCTCAATAGTTTTGTTGTAGGGCGATCCCAATGGAGCCTCGGAGATCCTGAATGAAACGATTGCATTCTTCCTTGACAGCGAAAGCGACGAGATATCATTTTTTACCCGCGTCAGGTTGTCACTGGAGAGTGCGGAGGCAGAGAAAACCTCACTGCGCACATTAACAATATCATTTTTAGGAAATTCGAGCACCGCCTCCGCTGTTGTCTGACCGACGACAGTTGACTGGGAGATGACAATTGCCAGGAAGAACAGGGCGAAGCTTACGATAAAGCCCATGAGCACAATCCACTGCGCATCATCGTTCAGTCGCGCCATACGAGAACCTCAACGAGTACTGCCTGAACCCGTGTATCAACTCCAGCGGGCATGGTCCCCGCTGAATTGTCCACCTGCACCCATTGCGTCACCCGCATTGCATGCTCCCCCCCGGTGGGGATGCGGGACTCTGTAAAGTGGATCCGGTTGACTGAATTTGCCAGGTTGTTCCGGTAATAGTAATCGGCGCTGAACTGGAGGTTGTCATCGATTCCGCCCGTCCTTTTGTTGGCGAACGAGAGAAATGTCTGCGAAAACTGGCTTGTATCATTATTTTTTATGACCTTCTGGAGTGTACTCTCTCCCGATGTTGCCGAGGAGTTGGGAATGTTCATCATTCGCAGTGCATCTGTCCCCATCTGTTCCAGCTGCATATCGCTGATATGGGAGTCTCCCGGCGTATAGAGCGATGTGGTACCGACAATGATATAGGCGGTCATCAGCATGATCAATCCGGCCGCAACCCCCTCGATGGTGAAGAGCTGTCCGTCAGTGTTTACCATGTCAGCACGTCCATGTCTGCTGGCTCCCGACTGAATAGAAGGTCGAGGGGCTGTTCTGGTTTCTGTACCCGGTCAGGATCCAGTCTGCGGTTCGTCCGGTGTCCGAGACGCGGACTTCGTCAATATAACTGTTCCACCAGTAGGCGTCGTAATCCGAGTACGACCTTCCGATATCGAAGTTGGCGCCGCTGTCAGTTATTGTCCGTGTCATTGTTGCTGTCTGCTGAACCCCGTCTATGTACAGGTAACCTGTCCCACTTCTTCTCACGCCGACGATATGATGCCAGTTGGCGTCGGTATATGCAGAGTTGCTATCGATGTATTGCCCTGCTGCTCCCGGATCACCGATCGCAAAACGATAATAGTTCGTGCTGTACTTTCGCAGCATGTAGCCCTTGATGTTCGCGCTGGCGCCGGCGTAAATCGCTTTATTCACAATGCCCCTTGTCGTGCCAGTGGAACTAGTTTTTGCCCATGCCTCAATGGTGATGTCCCCCGTTAATCGGAGGTTCGCAGCGTTCCCGCAGGTTATCTCATCATTGGATCCATCGAAATCCAGTCCCCCGTTTATTATGGCAGCAACCTGGTCACCTGAGGTCATTGTGGCAGCAGATGTTCCATGATTGGCATTGGATGTGCTGTCCCGCATCTGCGGAGCAGTGCCAAAGGGGTTTTCCTTTAAGTGCCAGACGCCTTTGAAGTTTCCATCCCAGACATTTGTTGCCTCCTGCTGGTTCGCTGCGCCGGCGTTCCCGTAGTACATGATGATGGTGGTGTCGGTTGTGTAGGTGACGGACGGGACCTTCACCCATGCAACGAGGGCACCGCTGCCGCTCGTATACGACTCGATCTCGTGTTTGAGTTTAGTGGTCCCGTCCGATGCAGTGAAGAGGATGTCATCGCCGTCACTTTGGGCACGGGCGGCAAGGTCCGCGTCCGAGGCGAGGTTGATGAGGACCGGGAAGTCGGTCAGGGACCCGCTCACCTGTGCATGCTGGATGGTGATGTTCTTCCGGTAGCTCCAGCCGCAGTACCACGGCGGGCTGGGGGTGGGAGTCGGGGTAGGTGTCAACGTGGGAGTCGGGGTAGGTGTCGGCGTCGTCGGTGCACAGGACCATCCCTCGGGGCTCCCGACTGAATAGAAGGTCGAGGGGCTGTTCTGGTTGTTGTACTCGGTAGTGATCCAAGTGGAGGATCGTGCGGAGTTTGAGATGCGGATTTCGTCAATACCTCCATTAAATAATCGGGTAACATCATAGGGGGAACGCCCCAAGTTTACATTTACCGGGGAAGAACTCATACTGAGAGTATTCGCTGTTGTTTTTAGGGAAACGCCATTGACAAATACCTCTACATAGGTTCCATTGTATCTTCCTGCTACGTGATACCACGTGCCGGTCACCATTCCTGCCGTGGTTGAAAGTGCATCTATCCAAACACCGTTGGTGCCTTGGCCTACATCGAACGAGATCTCACCATTCGCACCGCCACTCTTCCCCGCCCGTAGATCATAGCCATGGGCATGTGAGCTTGCCCATTCAGAGTTGCTTACAATTATCCCCTCCCAATAATTGTCTCGCCAGGTTGTAGCCTTGATCCAAGCCTCAACGGTAATGGCTGTACTGGCTATATTGATACTTGAACCGCTGCCAGCGTCAATATACTGGCTGGAACTACTGAGGAAATTCCTCGCTTTGGCTAATCTCCCGGGCGAAAGATCAGTAGTACCGCTGTTCGTCCCGGTGTTGCCGTTCGATGTGCTGTCAGTGAAGACGGTGTCTAAGTGCCAGACCCCCTTGTAATTGCTGTCCCAGACGTTGTTCTTGTCCTGCTGGTCCGCTGCACCGGAGTTCCCGTAGTACATGTAGATGGTGGTATTGGCCGACGAGGAGACAGACGGCACCTTCACCCATGCGACGAGGGCGCCGGTGCTGCTCGTATACGACTCGATCTCGTGGGAGAGTTTGGTGGTCCCGTCTGACGAGGTGAAGAAGATATCGTACGCGTCACTCCGGGCACGGGCGGCAAGGTCAGAGTCCGAGGCGAGGTTGATGAGGACCGGGAAGTTTGTCTGGTCCGCCGGTACTTTGGATTTGTCAATCGTGATGTTCTTCCGGTAGCTCCAGCCGCAGTACCACGACGGGCTGGGGTTGACCGTGATGTAATTTGTTTTTATCAGGGTATTGCTGCCATCGGGACCGCTGACGGTCAGGTTCACGGAATAAGTCCCTGCAGTCGTATACGTATGCGACGGGTTCTGAGCGATGGAGGTGTTGCCAGTACCGATATCTCCGAAGGTCCAGTTCCACATGGTGGGAGGAGTGCCCGTTGAAGTGTCCGTGAACTGTACAGCGAGGGGGGCGAGCCCCGACGTGGTATTGGCGGTGAAGTCTGCAACCGGAATCATCGAGCCGACCGTGATGTAATCCGTTTTTATCATGGTGTTGCTTCCCGCGGCATTGGTCACGGTCAGTTTCACGGAATAAGTCCCTGTAGTCGTGTACGTATGCGACGGGTTCTGCGCTGTCGAGGTGTTTCCAGTACCGATATCTCCGAATGTCCAGTCCCATGTTGTGGGAGAACCGCTTGAGATATCGGTGAATAACACACTCAACGGCCTTGGCCCCACCCGCGGCTCTGCAAAGAAATCTGCGAGTGGTAACTGAAGTGGAGTTGATGTCGGGGTCACAAGAGCAGGTGAATATGCACCAAAGGGGGCCGTCCACACAGCAACCTCCACGACGCCATCTTTTAACTGTGGCTGCGTCACCTGATTCGGGCTGTAGTTGTATGAATAGGGTGTAGTGAAGCTGTTGTTGAAGAAGTTATCACCTGACGGGTTGCTCACAATGAATGTGTAGCTGACGCGAACGATCGAGAAGTCATCTGCAATGCCATAGAAGAACCCCGGTGAGAATAAGACGGTAATGTTGTTACTGACACGAGCAGGAACGTTGGTTGTAACACTTCCTCCATCGATATATGCTTGAAATTTCAGGTTATCATTCCCATAGGAAGTGACCCGGGAGTAGCCGTAGGGGGGGTTGGGATCCCTCCGGGAGATATCGATGCTGTAGAGGGTGATATTGTCGGTGGGGAGTTTGTGCCATACCCGCGCCCCGCTCAGATTTGTTATGTTGACCATGATCTGGTCCCGCCGTGGATTGATCTGATACGCGAAATTTTGTTCGTCCATAATCAGCTCTGTGCAGTTGAGCTCAATGGAAAAGATATGCTGGGTCGTATTTTGTGAATTTTTATATTTTTGCGCATCGATCGTCGTGTTGCTGGGATATTTGATCTTCACGAGGCGCCGGATATATCCGTATCCGTCTGGTTTGATAACTCCGACAGACCGGGTTATCAGAGCGTCGAACGTGCTGAACGTGATATTATACCCGTACTGGCGATCGCCAAAGATCAGCCGCTTCTGGTAATCAGTGGGATAGGAAAATGAGGTACTGCAGAAGAACCGCTCCACTTTGGATAATGAAAGGATATTGGGGGAATCTTTTGAGGCCGCGAGTCCGAACCGGTCGATCTCATTCTTCTGCAAGTCATTCTTATTTTCCCAAGGGGGATTTGCCGGCATGCCCGGATCTTCAACAAGGATGACACCGGTCCGGTATGCAATCGCATCAAGATCGATTGTTTTTGATTGCAGACCGATCAGAAGTCCGGGGATCATGGTTGACACCCAGATCAATGCCAACATGAAGATGGTCATCCCCGCGAGAAAATCAATGGAGAGGTTTCCCCTGTCATCAACCATACTACGGAATCGACGCCCCCGATCCTAGCCGGACTGTTGCACGTGTATTGGGAATTATAGAAATGCGGGATCTGCACATATTCTCCCTAATGGGAAATAGGTGGGATATGAGATATACATATTGGTAAAAAAATACCGGATCAGGTGAAATCATCGGATATTTTTTGTAAAGTTCTCAAAACTATATAAATTTATCTATTTGAAATATCTCTTCTCTCATGCCTTTTTTTGAAAAAGTCTCGAATTCTTAAAAATTTTTTGTGAATATGTGATCTTCCAAAATATTTTTTAATAAAGCACTACCTGCCAGTCAACGAAAAAACATTTTTTTTTAAAATGCGCGCTCCATCCTGAATCTGGATTCTCGCGCAGGTATTTTTCAGGTATTCCCTGTCGTTGTGTGACATGGGTTGCTGATATTAAATGCCGCTGAACATTTCTCACCAGCGAACATATTTACAACAACTCCAACGTTCGGATGAAGGTGCGCCGGCATAATTACCGGTGCATAGGGAGATTATTACCGGGAAAAGATCGATGGGCATATACCGCAGCGAAATGACGGGAATCCACGGTGTCCGGTGTGCACTGGAAAAAAATGATACCGCGTTACGGCACAATCTTTGCAATCGGGATCTCAAGGATATCTTCCGCACCGCATGCCTTGAGCTGCGGGATCAGCCTGTTGACCGCACTTTTGGGAACCACCGTCTGGATACTGTAGTAGTCTATTCCGTGAAGCCGGCTGACGGTGGGTTTTTTCATCGCCGGGAGCGCTGCGACGATGCGCTCCATGGACCGGGACGGGACATTCATAGTGAGCAGGACCTTGTGGCGCGCCTCGATCACACCGAACAGCAGTGTCGTGATCTCTTCGATCTCCCGGCGTTTCTGCGGGTCTTCCCAGCTTGCCTTGTTCGCGATGATGACCGTGTAGGACTCCATGATCTGCCCGATGATCTTCAGGCCGTTCTGGCGCAGCGTCGTGCCTGTCTCCGTAAGGTCCACAACGACATCCATCAGGTCAGGGACTTTTGCCTCAGATGCGCCGTAGGAATGGAAGAGCTGCACCGGGATCCCAAGGGTTTCAAAGAATTTTTTTGTGAGGTTCGGGTACTCGGTGGTCACCCTGCTGTCGTTACGGATCTGTGCGACAGTCTCCAGCGGCTCATCGCGGTGCACGGCGACAACAATCCTGACATTGCCTTCCCCGGTTTTGCTGTAGGAGAGGTTTGCCACTTCAACGACGTCGGATTCGGTCTCCCTCACCCAGTCCAGTCCTGAGATCCCCACATCAAAATAGCCGCGCTCCACGTAGGTCGGGATCTCCTGCGGGCGCAGGATCTTAACCTTCCCGATGCGCTGGTCATCGATGCGCGGGTTATAGTCACGGGCGGTCCGTTTCACTTCGAGGTCAGCCTCCCTGAAGAGCTGCAGGGTCTGTGCCTCCAGGCTCCCTTTGGGGAGTGCGATGGTGATCATACAATTACAGATTGGAAGCGCGGGAAAAAAAGGTAATGATTCCCTTCACTCAAAGGTGTGCACCACAAGCCCGCTCAGGAGTTTTGGCTCGAACCATGTGGATTTGGGGGGCATTACCCCCTTTGCATCGGCAATAGCAAGCACGGTTCCGACGCGGATCGGCTGCATCGCAAACGCCACTGCATACGCCCCGCCATCCACGAGGCGCGCAAGGTCTGCGATTGGTCGTGCGCCGCCAAGGTACTGGAGCCGCGCATCGCGGCGGGGGTCGGTGATGCCAAGGGCTTCTTCCAACACATACTTCTGAAGTATGGTAACGTCCAGCGAATCCAGGAGTGATGCCTGCGGTTCGACAGGACGGGTGCACTCATACCATCGGGCGTCCAGATACATATGCACCACATGGTACTGACTAGGATTTTTCAGCTTTGGCGGGATATTGAACCCGCTCCCGTCCACCTCTCCATAGGGCTGCACATCAAAATATTTTTTCAGGTGGTGGAAGAATGAGTCCTCCGTGCAGGTTCCAAGATCGGTCACAAGGCGGCTGTAGCCATGGATCCTCACCCGGTTATGCGAAAACAGGACCGCGAGAAACCTGTTGATCTCTTCGCTGGAACCGTGAGGATTCCTGTTCCGGTCGGCCACGTTGACCGCGGATTTTGCACGGTGATGCCCGTCGGCAATGTAGAGGTTTGGAACCTGTGTAAAGAGCGAAGAGATCCGTTCGAGCGCCTTCGGATCTGAAATCCGGAATATCTGGTGCAGGACACCTGTTTCAGTCTTGACTTCCGCATCAGGGACAGCATTGGCAGGGACCAGTGATTCAATGAAGTCAAAAATCCTGCACGTGTCACGGTACAGGAGCACCACCGGACCATTGTGGGTCCGCGTGATCCCGATGTGCCGTGTACGGTCCTCCTCCTTTTCGTACCGGGTCTGTTCATGCCGGCGGATACGGTTGGCGCGGTAATCGGCAACGTCAACACAGCAGCAGAGCCCGACAAATGTTTCCGTGTCCTGCCTGACCCGGTAGATATACATGGACGGCTCGTCATCCCTTCGCATACTTCCGTCCCTGAGCATGGCAAGGAAATTTTCCCGTGCACGGTCGTACACGCGTGTATCATGGGGAGGGATCTCCGGGACCTGTGCATCAGAACGGCTGACTAACAGAAAACTCCAGGGATTTTTTGCGATGATCTCCCGCGCTTCATCGGCAGTCACCACATCGTACGGCACCGCTGCGATGGCGGGCGCGGCACCCCGTTTTGGACGCACCGCGGCAAAACGATAGACCCTCACCATGAAGAAATGACCACCCCCGGCATGATACTGTCTGCGCTCTCAGAGGTTTTGTGTGCGAACACATATTAGTCTCATCTCGTACGGTCGGATACATGGTAGAGCAGGATCCCGAGTTGCGCAAACCATATTTATTCGTCCGCACTATCAACAGCTGCAATTTTTATGCAAAGGACGGAATGGCCCCATGATCCGCCCCCATGAGATCTCGTCGTACATGCCCGTGCAAATCAGGCGGGCGACATCCCTTGACATACCCTCGATTGTCGCAATCGAGCAGGAGCTGTTCATTGATCCGTGGGAGCAGGGGGTCTTTCTGGAAGCCCTCACCTATTACCCGGGTACCTATTTTGTGGCGGCCTTTGGTGGCCGGGTGGTGGGTTTTGTGGTAGGCGGGCTCGAAGATACCGGTGAGAATGTCTATGGGCACCTCTGCAACCTCGGCGTGACCCCCTTTTATCAGCATCGCAGCATCGGCAGGATGCTGGTCAACCGGATCGAGCACCAGTTTGCACTGGAGCTGGCAGGGGGTGTCCAGCTCGAGGTACGGTCTTCCAACACCGTTGCACAGCAGTTCTACCGCAGGCTCGGCTACCGCGATGTATTCCGGCTGGCGTACTACTATTCCAACGGCGAGGATGCGGTGGTGATGATGAAGTGGTTCCGGTTCTAGCCGCGCCCGAGCTGCTGGTGCGCCCGTGCGAGGTCCTGCGCTGCAAGTGCACCCAGCAGTGAAAGTTCACCGGCAAGCACACCGGAGGCGATGATCTCGGCGAGTTTCTTTGCATTGGTGCCGGGAGGGGTGCCCCCACCGGCAACGCCGAGCAGCTTCAGGCACTCCTGCTGGGTCTCGACAGCGGTACCGCCTCCAACGGTGCCGACCGGGAGCGACGGCAGGGTGACCGAAACGTAGACACCGGTCGGAACAGGATCAACGGTTGTCAGGCAGGTGCTGCCGTCGATGGCATGGGCGGCGTCCTGCCCGCAGGCGATGAACATTGCCGCAACAACGTTTGCCGCATGGGCGTTGAACCCCATCGATCCGGCTCGGGCGGAACCGACGAGGTTCTTACGGTAGTTCACGTCAAACAGCGTGGCGGCATCGGTTTTTAAGATCGAGGAGATCAGGTCATGCGACAGGGCGACCCCGGCAACCGCACTTCTGCCCCTGCCTAGGATCCCGTTGATTGCAGCGGGTTTTTTGTCAGTGCACATGTTTCCGCTCAGGGCGACAAGGCGGGCTCCCGTTCCCTGCGCGATCAGGTCTGCCGCCTTCGCGCTCGCAATTGTCACCATGTTCATGCCCATCGCGTCCTTGGTGTCGAAATTCATGCGGAAAAAGACGCTCGTGCCGGCAATGAATGGAGCGATCCCAATGAGTTTTCCGTGTGATGTTGTGCTCTCTGCTGCAGCCCGGAGCTCTGCTTCATGCCCCGCAACCCAGTCCACCGCCTGCTTTGCGTGCGCGACACTCCGTGCCGCAAAGACCGGTGCCCGCGTCATGCCGTCATGGAGGATCCGCACCTCCGCACCCCCTGCCCGGGTGATCGCACTGCACCCCCGGTTCACGGACGCGACAAGTGCCCCCTCTGTTGTCGCAAGCGGCAGGTAGTAGCTGCCATGGGCATATTCTCCGTTCACCTGCAGCGGGCCTGCGACGCCCAGCGGCACCTGAACCGTGCCGATCATGTTCTCGCAGTTCCTTTTTACCACGCGCTCGACATCAATGGAAAAAATGCCGATATTATCCAGTTTTATCCCTGTCTCGTACTCAATGAACTCGCGCCGTATCCGTATTGCATCAACGGCGGGTACCTCTTCTTCCAGCTCGTAGAGTTTCACCGACCCCTCTTTTAGTCGCGTACGGATTGCCGTCTCCGTATCCGTGTTCTGGAGAACGTCGCGACCCTTTCCGGATGGATGGCGCCCGTCATCATCAGCCATGAATAATGGTAGCACGTATAGCTACATGATGGTTGGTGATCGGGGAGAGACCGAGCAGTGGTGCATGCGCGTGAATGCCAGAAAAGGCGAGGAGATGAGGCAGGCCCTCAGCGGGGAAGGGGCGCTTGACAGGACCCTGAAACCACGTGTCGATGGCAATGCGCTGCTGATCCCCATTGTTGACTGGCGGGAGGGTGCACAGCGGTGTGCATTCGACCCGAACCCGGAACGCCCCGCACTGCCGAGGCACGATATGATCGGGGGGATTGCAGTGATGCAGGAACATGACAAGGATGGCGCTGCAAGGATCCTTGCCTCGCGCCCCTCCCTGCATACGGTTCTGTACCCGGGGAGCGAAGTCGGCGGCGAGTTCCGCACCCGGCGCTTTGACGTGCTCGCCGGTATGCCAACCACACAAACGCATGTTATGGAGTACGGGCACCGGTTCACGATCGACCTGTCCGCCGCATATTTCTCTCCCCGCCTTGCCACCGAACGCCAGCGCATCACCTCTCTCGTCCAAAAAGGCGAAGCCGTCCTCGATATGTTTGCCGGTGTCGGGCCATTTGCCATCACGCTGGCAGACCACGCGGCACTTGTCGTCGCTTCCGATATCAACCCGGATGCAATCGGACTCATGCTGGAGAACTGTGCAAAGAACCGAATCAGGAATGTACTGCCCGTGCTCGCGGATGCACGGCATCTCGCAGACATTATTCCGTGGCAGTTCGACCGCATTGTCATGAACCTCCCCAAATCCGGGGAATCGTTTCTGCCCGATGCATTCAGGCTCTGTAAAGCCGGTGGCATGATCCACTTCTACGCGCTCGTGTCAGTAGAAGGGGAACACCGGGAACGGATTACCGGACTTGGCGGGGATGTTGCTGCAGAGAAGGTCGTGCGGTCATATTCGCCGGCGCAGTGGCACGCGGTGTACGATATCAGAAAAAAGAGTGAGTAGTGTTATTCGACCGGCACAAACTTTGTGCCGTAATGGATAATCCCGCTTTCGCCGTCGGCGGCGATCCTGCGGAACACGCTTTTTACCCGCATGCCGATCGTGACCTGATCGGGGCGGCACACGATCTGCGCCGTCATCCGGGGACCCTCATCGAGTTTCACAATCGCAAGTACATACGGGGTGAAGGCCTCAAACTGTTCGTTTGCGGTGTGGATAACGGTAAAGGTCACGACTGTACCCAGACCGGCAAATTTATAGTCAACGACCTTCCCGCTCCTGCGGCAGTCGGGGCAGAACGATCGTGGCGGGAAGAAGTGCCTGCCACAGGTCTCGCATTTTGTGCCCAGCATGTTGTAGCGCTGGGGGATCTTCCGCCAGAAACGTGCGACTGACATTTAATCAACCCCCATGATGTGGACAGCAACAGTGGCACCGGTCCCGCCGACATTGTGCGTCATGCCAATTGTTGCGCCATCAATCTGCCGTTTGCCCGCCTCACCGCGGAGCTGCTGGACCACTTCATACACCTGCTTGATGCCGGTCGCTCCGACCGGGTGGCCGCATGCCTTGAGCCCGCCGCTTGTATTCACCGGGATCCTGCCATTCAGTGCTGTCTCTCCCTCTGCGGTAAGCCGGCCTGCCAGGCCTTTTTTGCAGAAGCCGAGATCCTCAATCGCACAGATCTCTGCAATCGAGAAGCAGTCGTGCACTTCGATAAGGTCGATATCTTTGTGTGTGAGCTTTGCCATCCTGAACGCCCGCTGCCCTGCTGCCACGCTTGCATCCAGTGTCGAGATATCCCGACGGTCATGAAGAGTGATCGTGTCGCTTGCCTGCGCACTGGCGAGTATCCTGATGGGGGTATCCGTGAACTCGCGGGCGCGTTCGAGCGGCGCAACAATCACTGCGGCAGCACCATCGGTAATGGGAGAACAGTCAAAGAGTCGCAGGGGCTCGGCCACCATCGTTGACTTGAGAACGGTGTTGATCGTGATCTCCTGCTGGAACTGTGCGATGGGATTACGCGCCCCGTTGTAATGGTTCTTTACCGCCACCTGTGCGAGCTGTTCCCGTGTGAGAGGGTAGCGGTGCATATAATCGGTCGCGATCATCGCGTAGAGCCCCGGGAACGTTGCACCCACAAACCCCTCCCACTCCCGGTCAGCAGCGCCGGTAAGGGTGTCAGTGCTGGCACCGGGTTCCACGTCGGTCATCTTCTCAACCCCTGCGGCCACGACGATGTCCTCCATCCCGCTTGCGACGGCGATCATTGCCTGCCGGAACGCGAGCCCGCCTGAAGCGCAGGCAGCCTCAACTCTTGTGGAGGGAATATGGTGCGTGGCGAGCCCGGCGTAGTCAGCAATGAGCGCACCGATGTGCTCCTGCTCGATAAACCTGCCCGCGCTCATATTGCCCACGTACATTGCGTCAATTTTTTCACCCGACAGCTGTGCATCTTCCAGCGCGAGGGCACCTGCTTCGACAAAAAGATCCCGGAAAGAACTTCCCCACTTTTCGCCAAACGTGGTGCACCCGATTCCGATGATAGCAACATCTCTCATGACTGCATCACGATCTTTCCCTTGTGCCGTGCATAATGGGCATAATCGAGGTAAATCGGATTTTTGAGGAGTTCCTCAACCGATGGGGCGGCATCGCGTCGGAACGCCCCGCCTTCAATCGCATCGGTCACCTCGATGTCGAACGCATCACTTCCGGCACCCGAACCAAACGATGCGACAAAGATCCGGTCGCCGGGTTTTGCGATGTCGAGTGTTGCAGCAAGCCCGATGGGAGATGACCCTGAGTAGGTATTACCAAGGCGCGGCACCACGAGCCCTGGCCTGATCTGCTCCGGCTTGAAACCTAGGGCTTTGGCCACCTTCTGCGGGAACTTTGCGTTCGGCTGGTGGAAGACCGCGTATTCGTAGTCCTGTGCACTCTTCTTTTTCTGTCCGAAGAGAAGTCGCGTTGCCCCCTCAACATGCTTGAAATAGCCGGGGTCACCCGTAAACCGCCCGCTGTGGCGGGGGTAGTCCTGCCCCTCACGCCGCCAGAAGTCAGGGGTGTCGGTGGTGTACGAGCAGGTATGATGGATGATGGCAATGGGGTCGTCCCTGCCGATGAGGAAGGCAGCACCCCCGGCAGCAGCAGTGTATTCCAGCGCATCGCTTGGAGCCCCCTGCGCCACATCAGACCCGATCGCAAGACCGTACGTAATCATCTTACTTTTAACCAGTCCCATGCATGTCTGGATTCCTGCGGTTCCCGCCTTGCAGGCGAACTCAAAATCGGCAGCGGTCATATTCGGGGTGGCTCCAATTGCTTCTCCGACCGTGCACGCCGTCGGTTTCACCGCATAGGGATGCGACTCGCTACCAACGTACACCGCCCCGATCTCCTCAGGATCGATCTTCCGCCTGGCAAGCGCATTTCGTGCGGCTTCGACAGCAATCGTAGCCGTATCCTCGTCCATGTCCGGGACTGACTTTTCAAACACACCGAGCCCACCGGAGATCTCTGCAGCATTTGCGCCCCAGACCCGTGCGATCTCGTCGACCTTGATACGGTATCTCGGTATATACACACCATAGGTGATGATGCCTACCATTCCTGTTCCCTCAATACATTCACGATTTTCTCGATCTCCATGTTGGTACACAGAACGGTGATACGGTCACGCTCTGCCATCTTCTCTACGATCGGGTGGACATCCGCCGCACCAATACCCTGCAGCACAACACACCGCGGTTTGAACGGGGTGACACGAATCGCCACCATCGGGGACTTTCCTGTTGAGACATTGGTGAAGATCAGCGATCGTTCTGTGCTCCACCCATAGATACGGTTGAACTCGTTGCTCGAGAGCTGCAGGATCGCGTTCAGGCTGTTAATTGCCGTATACCCATGAATCGCCTGATCCATCGAACCGCAGAGGAGTGTGCATCCAATCGCATCAGCAAAGCGCTGGAGAGGGACCGGCGCTGCATACTCGTGCATGTCATAGATAACATCGTCATCCATGCCGGTATACAGCATGGAGGAGAACTGCTGGATGTGTCTCCCTCCCGACTCCTCGTCAATAGCCAGGATCGTATCAACGATCTTTCCCACAATTGCGGTACCGGGGCTTTTTCTCCGCCCCCCTTCATAATCGCTGATGACGGAGGGGGAGACACCGAGGCGTTCGGAGAGGACGCCTGGCGCGATCTCAAAGCTCATGCGCCATTTTTTCAGCGCATGCCCCGGGGAGTCCGACAGCGTGATCTCGCCCGCCATTTTTTCAGCAAGCTGATTCCGCATACCGGTTTTCATGCTCAATAACAACGACGCCCCTCATTAAATAATTAACGAACGCTGGTTCGACAGTGAACGAAATTGATGCCGATGGTAATCCATAAATAATAAGCATCCCAATTTTGGTACGCATGCTGGTGGCAGAAGATATTGAGTGCCTGAAGACGATTGCCCTGATGGGAGGGTGCAAAGGACCGGTCTTTGTCTCGTCCCAGAAGATTGCAGAGACGTTGCATACAAGCCCCCAGACCGCATCGCGCCGGCTCAAGGCGCTCGAATCGCAGGGACTGATCACCCGCACGATGACTCCGGAAGGGCAGCACATCACCCTCACAAAGCAGGGCGAAGAGGAACTGCACAGGGAGTATATGGATTACTGCCGGCTTTTTGCCACCGAAGGCGGTACATATTCGCTCACGGGGACTGTCATCACCGGGCTTGGCGAGGGGAAGTATTACATGAGTCTGGCCGGTTACCGGCAGCAGTTCGGGTCCCTTCTTGGGTTCGAGCCGTACCCGGGAACCCTCAACATCCGCTTGTCCCCTTCAAGCCTCCCCGTCCGGAAAAAGATCGAGGGCCTCAACTGGATCAGGATAAAGGGTTTTTCTGCGGACAGCCGCACATTTGGTGATGCGCGCTGCCTCCCGTGCAGGATCGGCACTGTCCCCTGCGCAATTGTAATCCCGGGCAGGACGCATTATCCCGATGATGTTATCGAAGTTATTGCACCGGTTGCCCTCAGGAGACAGATTGGGGTTGAGGATAGTGACACCGTCACGGTCGAGGTGGGTTGAGTGATTGAAGACGCGCTGTCAGCACTGCGGGAAGGCAGGTTCATCCTTCTCTATGATTTTGATGACCGGGAGCAGGAGACGGATTTTGCCATCCGTTCGGATGCGGTCACCCCGCAGCATATCCTGCAGATGCGCAGGGATGGCGGCGGGCTGATCTGCACCGCCGTCCACCCGGCTGCGGCACAACGCCTCGGTCTGCCGTTTGCCAGCGATATACTGCGTTCGATGGTTGTGGCTGAACGTGAGGGAGATATCCCGTACGACAGGAAGAACCATTCATCCTTTTCCATCTGGGTGAACCACCGCGGTACGTTCACGGGCATCACTGACCGCGACCGCTCCCTGACCATCAACGCCATCGCGGATCAGGTAAAAAGGTCATTGAATGGCGGGGGAATAAATTTCCACGAGGTCTTCCGCACGCCCGGCCACTGTGCGATTCTTCGGGCAGCTGATGATCTCCTTGACCAGCGGCGTGGTCAGACCGAGCTCTCGGTCGCCCTTGCAGAGATGGCCGGCATCACCCCTGCGGTCACCGTCTGTGAGATGCTGGATGACAGGAGCGGTCTTGCGCTCTCAAAAGAGGATGCACAACGGTACGCGAAAAAACACGGGCTTGTTTTTGTCGAGGGCAGCGAAGTAATGGAGCGGTGGGAACGGGTCCCCCGCCAGTACGGTTAACTCCCTGCACTCACTTTTTTGCGAGTTTTTTCAACGTCGCTTCCGGCAGCATCTTTGCGATGCTTATCTTGGTCGGGCAGCGCCCCAGCTTCAGCCCGAGTTTCTTTGCCTCGTCCTTGAGCACTTTCGTGTCGAGATTTTTAACCAGTTCACTCAATTCTTTCTGCTCCATAGGTATCGGAGAGTGATAGGTACCCGGAACGATAAGGTTTGCTGAAAAATGCCGGAATGATACGGCAAAAATGTTATATCTTAATCTGCGCCAGCGCTTCGTACGCCATTTTTCGGAACGTGGCAGGATCAAGTGCAGGATAGTGCTCTTTTATCCGGGGAGCATCGGGAGCCGTGCCCTGAGCAAGGGCATCGATCCGGTCGAGGGTGGAGCGTGCGGCATCGAGCACCCAGAGATCGCGGGTCTCACGGTCGACGACGGTGATTGATTCGACCCGCACAGAAACGAGAAACGCCCCATCCGGGGTCTGGTAGATACTGGGCTTTCCCACCACCGCAACAAACGCGGGCGTGTCGATCTTTGCCAGCTGCTGCATCGCCTCCGGCTGGTAGCTGCCTGCCATCACAAAGAACGTGCCGGTCGGGTCGACAACACGGCCGCGGTAGAAAATGTTCTGGTCCCCCTGCCGTTGTTTTTCGGTGAGTGTTCCGACCAGAAATACACGGTTGCAGCGCTCTCCCGAAGGGAGCAGGACAAAGGTAGGGCTTTTCTCATCATCGCCCTCACGGAACTGGTAGCGGCACTCGCGGAGCTCAGCGGCGAATACCCTTCGTGCCGGTTCACGCTCAAATCCCCCGTCACGTTTTGCCTGAGAGGGGGCTCCCCCGTTGCTCATGCTGCACCTCCGGCCCGGTTGAGGAGCGCAGTATGGTCACCGCTCTCCATCTTTTGCCGTTCACATGCCCTGACAAGGAGGCGGTTGTCGATCTCCCTGCCACGACAGACCACGTACCTGCCCAGGACTGCGTCGCGCATGCGCAGGAAGACCTCATCCATGCCAAGCGGGTTATTCTCGGCAAGTTCCTTTGCCGCATCGAGGTTCATGCCCGTGAGTGACTCGACGACATCACGCTGCAGTAACATGTTGTAGGTCTTTTTTCCGTCGTCCAGCCACCCTTTGATCCGCAGGTCATACACAAATCTCGGCTGAATCTCATGGACGGGGCAGTAGTTCTGCCGTGAAAGCGCACGGTTGCACCCGTCAACCGGGCAGCGCTTGATGAGCCCGGAACCCGGTGCAATGTGCACAATAGTCCCACGCACCTCCGTATCACCGCCGCTGACGGCGATATCACCCTCGTCCTGCATGTACGTGGCGGTGCTCAGGTTGAGTGAGAGCCTGCCGTTGAACTCCTCAACCAGCGCGTGGAAGATGGTATACACAGTTCCCACCGTGAGTTTTTCTTTACCCGCATCCTTCCAGATGACGAACTTCACCGTGCCGGACTCATCACCAAGGATGCCGGACTGAAGCATCCGTTCGTGGGCGGCCTCCCACTCCTGGACGACCTTGACCCTGACACTGCCGATTCCGGGTTTCAATTCACCGATCTTCACGACGGAGGGGATGAGGGCACGATCTTCAACGATCGGCTTAATCGTCGTGCCAGAGTGTATCTTTACGTTTGCGACGCCCTTGAACTCATCCACAACGGCAGACTCAATGCGGTACCAGGTGCCTTCCAGCATCTTTGGCGCATTTGCTTTCGCCCATGCGACGAACCGGATCGCACCCGTTGAATCGGCAATGATCCCGCTCTGGGCAATCGACGGTGATGGTGGTGACAGGATTGAGACCACCTTCCCTTCAATTGTCACCCATTCACCCGGGGCAATGTCGGCAATAGAACGGTCTTCTTTCGCCCCGGCACCCCCGCCGCCCCCACTGCCATCTCCGATGCCGGTGGGGTTGAACTCCTTTGCCAGTTCATTTGTTACGCTGCGCTCCGCCTCTGCGGGCTGGACACCGAACTCCTCCACGAGCCGGCGCAGTTTCGCCTCGATCTTCTTTTTGTCGACGCTCTGTCCTTTCTGACCGATTTTTACGGAGATTCTTTCTGCTGTCTTGGAAAAATCCATACTTCTACATCTCCGGTGATACATCGTTTCTTATCATGTCTTAATGTTATGGAGTGTGCGTCGCGAAAGTGAAATCTCCGTCGCAGTATGGCGGTATAGTGAGGTTTATGTCATTGAAAGGTAACTAATTCAGGTATGGTTGAATTGACAGCAGACAGTACAATCTATGATCTTCTGAAAGCAAAACCCGATGCAGCGGAAGCCCTGTTCAAGTTCGGCATGGGGTGTGTCGGCTGTGCGATTGCCCGCGGTGAGACGATCCGCGAGGCAGCCGAGGCACACGGAATCCCGCTACCGGAGCTCCTCAAGGCACTCGGTGTAAAAGAGTAAATAATATCCCTCTTTTCACCGGGTTTTTGAACCCGATCGGTTCAAAGAATACCTTGCATTTCTCATCTTATTTAGGGTTCCCGGTTTCATCCGGAGTCAAAGAATAATTGATATAATTCTTTTCATTCGGGCTCATGATATCGCCCGGGAAAAATGGGTAATTAATGACCCTCTCAACGCTTTTTTTGGTCCCGCAAACGCACAAGCTCGTCTTTTTGTGCATCCGGGTATTTTTTCAGGTAATCTGCAATGTCCGGTTCATGGAGCAGCGTGCACTGGCTGCAGTTCCAGACCCCCCCTCCATTGCTGCTCTCCACCCACTGCCCGAGCGATTCGTCACCGCAGGGGTATAACGGGCAGTAGCAGAAGTCGCACCACTGTCCGGCAAAATGGCACGGGTAGTACGGGCAGTTCTCGGGGCTCCATTCAATCCAGTGGTCACCTCTGAACCGGCTGAAATTGAAAAACGAAGGGCGGCTCAGATCGACATTACCCTCCTGACAGCTGAGCGCTTTCGGAAGCCCGTGGAGAATGGCATCACGCGCCCGCATTCCAACATCGGTAACCCGGCCGGCAGTCCGGTGTTTTTCCTCGCCCTCGCACGCAGCGATCACCGCGTCAGCAGGGGTTCCCGAGATCGCAAGTCCCGCGTCCTTCAGCACTTCAGCCTTCGCTTCGGTCGCGACCATGATCAATGCGAGAAGTGCTGAATCAGCCAGACCTTCACCACTCGTTATGATGATGTTGACGGGACCGCCAACAGCCGGGGAATCGTTTCTGGCAGCTGCGGTGATAAAAACCGTGACAAAATCATACTGGAGCACGCAGGGCTGGCGGAGTGGGGTCGCGGTCAGGAGGCCAAAAAAATCCTTCACAATACCCGCACCGGCAGCAACAGACCCGAGCTCTTTTTCCTGATCCCCTTGACTCAGATCGACAGGGATGAAGTGGTTCAGGAGCGTGGAGACGCTGCGAATGCCGCCAAAGATCCCGGTGCTTGCTGCGCGGAACGATCCGCGGATGAAAAGGGTATTATTATCGAGATAATATCTCATGCAACAGAGTAGCGGACCCGGTCTTTCAGCTCTTGCTGCTTCCCGGCGTTCCAGCCGGAGACGTCCTGCAGGTAACCGGTAACCCTGCTGATCTGCACGACATCATGGGAGCCGCATTCGGGACAGATGGGTTGTCTGCAGAGCGGGCAGTACTCAATCCCTGAGATCATCTCGTGCGAGCAGTGGCAGTGGTCGAGCGGACACATGACCTCGAGATGGGTCTCTTTGCAGTTGGGGCAGGGCGTTGTATCGACAATAAGGTGGCAGGTATGGCACTTGTAATGCCGTTCTTTTTGTGGAATATCTTCAAGCTGTTTATATTTTATTGCTAAATTCGTTTGCTCTGCGCTCCAATCCATACTACTACATTGCAGGAGTCCTTAATAAACTTTTAGACCGTGTCCTGAATCTAATATTTCATTTCTCTTATGCACTGGAGCGCGTGGGCGGATTGAGTCACAGAATGAAGGTTGTTTATATACGCAGTGGTTTTACGCGCAGTACGATTGAGAAATTATTGGAAAAAAAATTGCAGAGAAAGAATGAGCAATGAAAAAAGTCAGGTTGTTGACTCTTTTCAAGTCTTACTCACACGGGCAAAATCTTTTGCCGCTGCCGCAGGGTCATCAGACTCATAGATTGCCCTGCCGACGATGATCCCGTCCACGATCCCGGCAACAGCCCGGATGTCTCCACCCTGTATCCCGATGCCCGGTGCATAGATCTTTTTTGTACCGATAATCGACCTCAGTTTCTTTGCACGTTCCGGCCGTGTTGCAGGTGCGATGATGCCGTCTGCGTTGCATGCAATGGCGACCTGCGCGAGATGCTCTGCAACACCGCCGTGGAAGAATTCGGTGGCACCGGGATGGCTCATCTCGGCAACAACAAGGCATGTGCCCCCGTTTTTATGGGCACTATCGACACATGACTGCACTGAGTCCCTGCCGGTGAATGCATGGCAGATGATTGCGGAGAACCCGGCGGAAAAGACCAGGTCAGCGATGAGCCGGTTTGTGTTCGGAATATCCGCGACCTTGAAGTCAGCGATGAGCGGAAGGCTGAGACCGGATAGTTGCCGCGTGATTCCCAGTCCCGCAGAGAGCACAAGCGGGTACCCGATCTTGATCGCATCAATGTGCGGTGCGCAGGCACGGGCAATGGCAACTGCACGTTCCCTGTCAGGGACGTCCAGAGCAAGGATCAGCTCAGTCATGGTGTATCCGCTCCATGACTGCGGCAACCAGCAGGGGGAGCGTGATGGTTGCATCCCCGTATACGGTCACTGCCTGCGCCTCCTCGGTAATCTTGCCCCATGAACGGGCTTCGTCCAGTGTGGCGCCCGAGAGCCCCCCGAGGTCAGGGCGGTCGCCGGTAAGCTGGACGGCATAATCAAACCCGTTCGGTGTCATCAGCATGCTCTGGAGGATGAAGTTCTTCGGGACACCACCCCCGATCAGCAGGGCTCCCGCCTTTTCCGCAGTGAAACAGCGGTCCATGAGCGCCGGCATATCGGCAAAGGCATCGACAGTGACATGGTTATTCTGCGAGAAAAGCCAGTACTGGAGCCCGATCATCGAGTCCTGCACCGCAGGGCAGTACACCGGGATGCTTTTATTTACAGCGCTGTGGAGGATCCCTTTCTTTGTCCGGCGGCCGATATGGGTGAGCAGCCCGGAGATGGAGATGCGGCTCTCCGGCTCGAGGGCAGAAAATACCTGCTGCATGAATTTTTCAAAATGTTCGAACGCCTTGTTGGGGAGGTAGACGTCGTAGATGCGGTTGATCTCATCATGCCGGAGCTCGATATCATCACAGGACGCCGTCCCGTGGAAGTGCCTGCACCCGATCGCCTCGATGATGTCGTGGGTGAGGTTGGCCCCGGTGGAGACCAGTATATCGATATGCCCCGATGTAATCAGGTCAGCAACGATACCGCCCATCCCCGCCGGCACCATCGCACCGGCAAGCCCGAAGAATTTTGTGGCTTTTTTGTCGCGCAGCATCTTCTCATAGATCTGCACTGCCCGGAAGAGTGCGCCACCGTTATATGCCCCGGCGTTGCCCATTGCGTCGACCAGCTCTCCGACAGTCATCTTTGGTGTAAGGTGTATCTGGGATACCGGTTCACTGCATTCATTCCCCATCGGGTTACCTCACTGCTGCATGGAAGTTGGAGGTGCGAGGTGATAACCTTGTTTTATGTCCGGCACCCCGCGGCACAATGGTTTTGCGAGATGTCTTCGTGCCGTTGGCGGGACTTCATACCACCCATCGGCAAGCACCCGCGGGACCTCTTGCACCTCCGGCTCTCCGGCTCGTGCTCCGCATTTTTTGCACTTGTAGCCCTTCGCTTTACCGTCACTTGTCATCCGCTTGTTGCACATTGTGCATAATGGAGGGCGTGTGGCGGGGACATTTGCGAGTGAAATAACCTTCATTTTCTCAAGGTTGATGCTCCCTTTCTTGTAGCTCCCCACTGCAATGACCACGTCCCCCGGTACAAGCCCGCGGACACGGTAGCGGAATCCTTTGGTCGGTTCATATGCCATGCACCGCACGTCATGGTGGCCATCGTGGATTGTGAAAGAGACGTGTCCGCCCGTCCCGGTCAGGGGAACACTTGCAACAGTCCCGTGCACCCTGTACGATAACCCTTCTTTGAGATTGCCGATCTTTCCGTCTAGCAGGTGGGCATCCGTGCCCTGGTTGGTGATCCAGATCTGCTCGATTGCCGGTTCTTCTGATGCAACCATCGACCGGGCAACCATCACCCATGACGGGCTTTCACCGCGGATGCCAAACAGCACGGGGTCCGGCGTATGAGGGACGCAGACCACCACATCATTTTCCTCATCGATGGTATCCCACGTGTGCGGAAACGTTGCTTCCTGCGCAGCAAACAGGCTGGCTGAATCCACGTTTCGGGGTGTGCCCCATCGCACGGGTTGCCGGTATACGAGGATCTCATAGGTCCTGTCGGGCAGCCTGCTCGCCACCGCGGCCGTTGCACCGATCAGGCCCCGCCGGTTCTTATACCCGCGGTAGCGCGCCCCCATTGCATCAAGGATGGCAACCGCGTCACCGATCTCGCAGAAGTCCCGCACTGCCTGCCGGTAAAACCCGGGATCGGGGGGTTGTTCAACGACAACAACACCCGGGTTCGTGTTGTCGCACGCAAAATCAGCAAGCTCCTCAACCGTCGCGCACGAGATTTCGAACGCACGATCCGTATCGCCCGCCACATCAAGCGCAACAGCTGCATTCCCGCGTGTTTTGTAGGTGACGTTCGGGTTGAGCCGGACAAGCCGGGCTTCACGTACCTGCATATGTTCATAGATCAACCGTCGTGCGACGACCGCCCCGAGGTAGGTGGTGCACATGCCCTGCGGGGAGTCCGTGTCATCGATTCCGATCAGCATGTCTATATTAATATATGCAGAGGCTCTATCCATTCTTAACGGCTATGACTCAGGACCGATCGCTCCAGCTGGTGACGAGTGTCATGATCACCGCAGGGTTTGAGGTCTCCGAGCGCTTCTCCTTGCGCCCTCGAAGCTTTGACCTCATCGCCCGAAAAAACGGCACCATGCTCGTCATAAAAGTTGTTTCCCATATTGACAGCGTGAGCGATGACGTTGCCTCCGATCTCGAGATCATCGCGCGCCACCTCCGCGGGATCCCGCTGATCGTCGGTGAGCGCGCACGTGATGCGGAGCTCGAGCGCGGAGCGGTATATCTGCGGTACGGGATTTATGCCGTCAATGTCGCCACGCTCTATGACTATTTTGTTGAGAAAATTCCCCCTCTCGTATATGCTTCCCCCGGCGGGTTGTATGTGAGCATCAACGGTGAAGTGCTCCACGAGATGCGCGAGCGGCGTGGGATGTCGCTTGGGGATTTGGGGCACCTGCTCGGGGTCTCGCGCCGCACGATCAGCAAGTACGAAAGTGGCATGGGTACAACCCTTGACGTTGCGATCAGGATTGAGGAGGTGTTCAATGCCGGTGTGGTTGAGTCCATTGATATCCTCATGCATGAGCCCCAGAAAGACAAGGAGCAGCCAGAACGGAAAGATCCCTCCAAGCCCCCGATCCCGATTGGTTTTTTGGAAGAGATTGGGATGAAGCTCCACACGCTCCGTGGCGCACCGTTCCAGGCGCTGGTCACCTTTGACGAGCATACCATTTTCACCGGCTACGGCACGGCGCAGAAGGTGATCAAAAGAGCTGCTCTCATCGGCAATCTCTCCAAGATCGCAAAGAAGCACGCGATGTGTGTCATAATAGATTACTACAAAGAGAAAAAGATCGGGAGAACTCTTCTGATTGGGGAGGAACGGCTCCACCATCTCCGCGACGGTTCTGAGTTGATCGATCTGATCGGCGACTCATAATGTTTATATAGAACCACAAACCATTTTTAGTGCTAAAAGTGGTGATACTATGTCTCAACAGCTTGGAGGACAACCTATTCTTATTCTCAAAGAGGGCAGTTCACGCACGCGTGGACGCGATGCACAGGGAATGAACATCAATGCCGCAAAGGCGGTGGCGAATGCTGTGCGCACTACCCTTGGTCCGAAGGGGATGGACAAGATGCTCGTCGACACTATCGGCGACGTCGTAATCACAAACGACGGCGTCACGATTTTAAAAGAGATGGACATCGAGCACCCGGCAGCAAAGATGATGGTCGAGGTCGCAAAGACCCAGGACGATGAGGTCGGCGACGGAACCACCACCGCGGTCGTTATTGCCGGCGAACTGTTAAAGAAGGCAGAGGATCTTCTTGAACAGGACGTTCACCCGACCATTATCGCCGCCGGTTACCGGCAGGCCGCTGAAAAGGCACAGGAGTTATTGAAAGATATCGCGATTGATGTGAAAGCGACCGACAAGGCGATGCTCAAAAAGATCGCAGAGACTGCGATGACCGGCAAGGGTGCCGAGGCAACAAAGGACGAGCTCTGTGAGCTTGTTGTCAAGGCAGTCACCATGGTTGCCGATGAGGATGGCACTGTTGACATCGACAACATCAAGGTTGAGAAGAAGTCCGGTGGGTCTGTCGATGACTCCGAGATCGTCGAGGGCGTGCTGGTTGACAAAGAGCGCGTCCACCCGTCAATGCCAAAGAAGGTCACGAACGCGAAGATCCTGCTCCTCAACGCCGCCGTCGAGTTCAAGAAGACCGA
The DNA here is from genome assembly GCA_903900025.1 of uncultured Methanomicrobiales archaeon. Taxonomy (GTDB): domain Archaea; phylum Halobacteriota; class Methanomicrobia; order Methanomicrobiales; family Methanospirillaceae; genus MVRE01. The sequence continues at coordinate 33,787 of CAIULN010000005.1, forward strand.
GGTCGATGCGGAGATCAACATCACAAGCCCCGACCAGTTACAGGCATTCCTCGATGAAGAGGAGCGCATGGTAAAGAAGATTGTCGATAAAATTATTGCAAGCGGTGCAAACGTCCTCTTCTGCCAGAAGGGCATCGATGACATCGCCCAGCACTACCTTGCCAAGGCAGGTCTCTTTGCCGTCCGCCGCGTTAAAAAGAGCGACATGGAGAAGCTTGCCCGGGCAACCGGTGGCAGCCTCGTCTCATCGATCGATTCGATTACAAAGGACGAGCTGGGTCATGCAGGCATCGTCGAAGAGCGCAAGGTCTCCGGCGAAGAGATGACATTTGTCGAAAAGTGCAAGAACCCCAAGGCGGTATCCATCATCGTCCGCGGTGGCACCGAGCACGTTGTTGATGAGCTCGAGCGCGCCATCCACGATGCACTCCGCGTTGTTGGAGTGGTCTTTGAGGACCACAAAGTCGTTGCCGGTGGCGGTGCGCCCGAGACCGAGCTCTCGCTCCGTCTCCGCGAGTATGGCGCAACCGTTGGCGGCAGGGCTCAGCTCGCGATCGAGGCATTTGCAGCCGCACTTGAGATCATTCCGCGCACGCTTGCAGAGAACGCAGGGCTCGACCCGATCGATATGCTCGTCGAGATCCGTGCAGCCCATGAGAAGGGCAAGAAGACGTTCGGTCTGGACGTATATGCCGGCAAGGCGGCTGACATGCTGAAGGCGGGGGTAGTCGAACCGCTCCGCGTGAAGACGCAGGCAATCTCATCCGCAGCAGAAGCCGCAGTCATGATCCTCCGCATTGATGATGTGATCGCATCGTCCAAAGCCCCCGCAGGACCCGAGGGTGGTATGCCGCCCGGCGGCATGGGCGGCATGGGCGGTATGCCCCCCGGTGGCATGGGTGACTATTGAGAACAGACACCCTCTGACTATTTTTCCTACCCTTTTTCATCACGCAGAAAAATTGCGTCCTTTGAATAATTTTTTAATACAGAGTTCGATGACTGGTTAATGGATTTTTCCGATAAACAAAGGTAATTTAACAAACCCACCCATGATTTTTTCTATAATCATTTGAAATTAAAAAAAAGTTTCATTGGTTCCATCCGGCAGTCACCGGATCGCAGCCAGCGGCACATTTTTACTGATCATTTCGGTAACCCTGCCAAAATTTTCCGGTGTACAATAGAGGTCGATCGGGTTAATGAGCTCCTTACTGCGGATGTGTATGACCCGCGGATGGGTATATAGCCTCACACTCTGCACGTCCTGCCATGAAACAAAATTTTCTTCCTGTGAGATCGCAATCAGGGTTGTGCCCGCTGCATGGACGGAGCCGGACATCAGTGACAGGATACATGTTCCGCGGTTGAGCTTTTTCGCCGGGTGCCCCGCTTCATAACCAATACCCGAATTATTGACATAGAACGTTGCCAAAAGACCCCCGTCGAGTGACCATGACAGGGCAACCATGATGACGAGTGCGATCAGTAAAAAGATCAAAAAGAGGACGCAAAAAAGAATGATCACCTCGAAACGGTTTTGCGCATTGGAAAAGATCACGACAATGGCCGCGATAATGAGCACCGGAATCCCGAGCGAAAAGACAAGGTCCCGCCAGAGAACCGAATTGGCGACAAGCGGGATCCTGTGCTCCCAGTGCACCCCCCCTTCTCCGCGCCGGATCGTATCATGTTTCAGGTTGCACGTCGTGCAGTGCTGGTGCCCCGCATTCTCAATCTCTTTCCCGCACTTCGGACATTTGGCCACAGTCTCATCCTGCAGGGGAACCAACCGGATTCCTTTCCCATGCCCCCCTGTTCCGGCTGCCTTCTGCTGACATAAGATACTCAGGGCTTGTAACCGTGTAAGGTTTCTTTTTGGCTCCTATGGCTGGCGGACTTTTTTCCATCGATCGCCCACGATGATGAGCCCGTACCGGGCGGTGCAACACATTCATAAATCCCAACGTGCAGGTACATCTGATGAGCGACCGGTTCATCTTTTTGACCTACCACACCGATTGCTACCATTGTAAACAGGCGGCGGACCAGATCATCAAGGCCGTTCCTTATAAAGCACAGGTCGCGTGCGACAACTGCGGTGCGACCCGCGTCTTTGTCCCAAGGATCGAGGATGTGAGCCAGCCCGGCACATTCACGGAGATCGGGTGCTACGATATCTGGGAACTGGTAAGCACAACAGAGTGCCGGAACTGTAAAATATCCGGTCCCCACGACATCGCGATCGGGTGCAGGCACTTCACGGTCCGCTGCCGGAACTGCAATTTCACGCACTTCTACAAGTTTGACCTTGAGTTTGTCGCAAAGGATGAACTGAAGGTGCAGTAACAGGGAACGTTCGGGACCATTACGCCGGCGTCGAAAGACGCGATACCTGGTACATTACCATCGGACCGGATTGAATAAACAGGTGGCGCTCCCCCTGTTGCACGGTGTCCGGCGTCTTTGGTCGACTTCCACCATTCTGGCCGTCATGGGCTAGAACAACTGGTACAAAAAACCGGGCCCTTTTTCCCGGTACAGGAATGTGTGGTGCTTTCGTGATGTAAAAAAAATCAGGAAAGTACCAGGGAAATTGTCAAGGGCAAAAAAACAGGATCTTACCTGTCCTCCCTCACCATCTCGATTGCCTTCTTCGGGCACTCGTTTGCGCAGATGCCACAGCCTTTGCAGAAATTGAGGTCAATGTTGAGATCTTCATCGATCGCGCCTTCGGGACAGTACATCTGGCACAGCCCGCACTGGTTGCACCTCTCCCTGTCAATAACAGGCAAAAATACCCTCCATGAACCCGTCCTGCCCGCTGCCCCTTCGGTCGGCCTGCTCATCGCAAGGCGTCTGCGAACGCTCATACCGTCATCTCCCGGAATGCGTCGTCAGCGGTTTTGATGTCCCGTTCATCGGTAAACATCTCGGCAATCGCTTTTTTTGCCGATTCGATCGTGATGATGCCGAGCTTTGCGAGCGCCCCGATGACCGCGGTGTCCAGGATCGGGTTTCCGGCAACGACGAGGTCCTCTTTGAGTGCAATGCCGGTGAGGTCGATATTGAATGTCCTGAATCCCGCAAATTCGTGTTTGTGTGCGCTGTTCGTGACGACCGTGCCCCCCTCTTTGAGCCCGTGGAGCACATCGACCACGTCCATGACGCCCATGTCCATGACAAAGACAAGATCGGGTTGCTGGATCTGGCTGTAGACCTTCACTGGCGCATCATCGATACGGACAAACGAGACCACCGGTGCCCCCCGCCGTTCCGCACCATAGAACGGAAAGGCGGTTGCGTACCTCCCGTCACGGATTGCGGCGAGGGCAATCAGGCGGGCGGCGGTCACGCCCCCCTGTCCCCCCCGGGAGTGGATGCGGATCTCAAACATTATCGCTCACTCCGAACCAGTACTCCCTCCCGATATGTCGGTTTTTCACAAAACCGGCGATATCATCGTACGTGACCTCCTGCCCGCCAAGCCCGGCGATCACACTGAAGACACCCGTCCTGTTCTTTGCCTGGATGGAATGTGCAAGCACGCCGCCAAACCCAAACGAGTAATCGCGGTCGATGACGACAACATCCCGATTCATAAGATCGAGCTTCGGGAACGGGCGGAACCAGCGCAGGCGCATAGACCCGGCCCTGATGCCCTCGTTGCGGAGGTTGTCCACCGCGACCTCCACCTCCTTGCCCAGCGTCCCCATTGAGACGACGACGACGTCCGCGTCCTCGCACCGGTAGTCTTCCGTAAAGCCATACGTCCTGCCAAACCGTTGAAAAAACTCCTTGTGCGCCGCCTCAATGACCCTGAGAGAATCCCGCATCGAGCGCTCGATGTCCCAGCGGAATTTGAAATATTCATCGGGACCTGTCAGTGTCCCATAGCCCATCGGATTCTTCGGGTCGACCGTGTGCGGGAGGTGCAGCGGCGGTATGAAATCCGCCGGCTCAACCGTATCGAGCGGCTGCATGACATGGGAAAGCAGAAAGCCGTCAAGGTTCACCATGACGGGCAGGAGGACGTCGTTGTGCTCGGCGATCCGGAACGCCATCAGGGTAGTGTCATATGCTTCCTGCACGGTGCTCACGTACACCTGCAGCCAGCCGGTGTCGCGTTCCTGCATCGCATCGGTGTGCTCAGCCCAGATATTCCAGCCGGGACCGATTGCCCGGTTCACGTTCGCCATGACAATCGGCAGCCGTGCACCCGCCGCCCAGTTCGTCATCTCGTGCATATACAGGAGGCCCTGCGAGCTTGTCGCGGTGAACGTCCGCACTCCCGTCATACTCGCACCGATACACGCCGCCATTGCCGAGTGCTCGCTCTCAACGTCGATATAACGTGCAGAAAGATCGCCCTGTGAGACGTACTGGGCAATCTGTTCCACGATCTCGGTCTGCGGTGTGATCGGGTAGATGGCAACCACAACGGGCTTTGCCTGTTTCACGGCTAACGCAACTGCCTTATTGCCGGTGGCGACCGTCAGCATACGCCCGACTCCTCCCGTGCAAGCCGCTGCAGGTTCTTTGCGATCCGCTGTTTGAGGATATCGAGCGTCTTTGGATCGATCCCCGCAAACCTGCCCTGAGGAGCGAGGTACTCTTCGAGAGGGATCGGGTTTTTCAGCGCGGTTCTTGACGGGCTGCTGATCGCCAGTTGCCCGTACTCCCGCTCGTAGAGCACCCAAACCCCGGACTTTACGGCAAGTTTCCCTATTTCGACTGACTTTTCAGTCGGGTAACGCCATCCGGGCGGGCAGGGTGCGAGAACGTGGATGAATGATGGTCCGCGAATCGAGAGTGCCTTTTTTACTTTCCTGAAGAGATCCTGCGGGTACGCAGCGCACGCAGTTGCCATAAAGGGGGGTTCGTGGGCGGCAACGATCCGTTCGATGTCCTTTTTGACCTCAGGCTTACCCAGAGGAGTCGTTGTCGTCTTTGCGCCCAGCGGCGTTCCTCCGGACCGCTGCATACCGGTATTGCCGTACGCTTCGTTGTCGTAGCAGACGTAGAGGAAGTCGGTACCCCGCTCAAGCGCCCCGGAGAGTGCCTGGATGCCGATGTCCAGCGTCCCGCCATCGCCCGCATAGACGACCACATTCGTCTTCTTTCCCAAGGCGCGCAATGCATTGCTCATACCGGATGCTGATGCACCGGCGGTGGCGAACCCCACGTTAACGACCGGCACATTCACGGCAGTGTTCGGGTACATGCCCTGAACCACGCTCGTGCAGCAGGCAGGAACGATGAGCACGGTGTCGGGGCCCGCCGCCTTGAGCACGTAGCGCAGCGCGAGTGAAGCGCTGCAGCCGGGGCACGCCGATGTGCCCTTCAGGACAAATTCCTCTTTTGGCAATTCAGGGATGCGATCACGCTCCTGCAGTCATTCACGATCGCGAAAAACGGGGTCGCGAATCTTGTATTACTGTTAACCCGTGTGTAAAAAAGGATCATTCCCGGCAATTGCCTAACGGACATTTAAAAAAATAAAATGTATCCGCTTCCATATGCCGGGGTAGCAGGGTTTTTTTGACATGGAGTATACAGCACTGCAGGGAGCTTGATGATGGGAATTGTGTCCTTTGAAACACTTTCACGATGCACGGTCTGGGGTTTATACAATGCCGGACAGCACGCTGTTGTGAGGAGGGAAGAATCCCTGACGGTCCCGGACAGGGCTGTCATATCCGTCCCTCCCGACCTCTCAACCAAGAATGTACCTGTCCCCCGCTCATGGGACACTGGTACGCCTTTTTCTTTTATTCTCTCACCTCGTACGCCAGCGTCCTTCATAACCATCAAATATCTTTGGCGTCGATTTTCTTTATGCCTCTCCGATCGGTGAACCTTCCGGGTGTCGGGACCAAGTATGAATTTACGACCGACAAAGGGGACACGGTTGCCATCTTCTTTACCAAGTCCGGCACCATCCAGATGTACACCCTCCAGCAGGGGTGCCGCACGCCCAGTGCGGCAGAGATGACCCCCATGGAGGCACGGCGGCTCGGAAATATCCTCACCGGTGCGATCATTGAGGCGGAATCAGAGAGCGTCGAGATCGCGTTCTCCGCGCTCGCCGACCTGCGGATTACGATCCATACCTACCTGATCCAGAAAGCCATTGCCGGTAAGACAATCGAGGATCTCCAGATCCGCACCAAGACCGGGGTCACTGTGATCGCGGTCAGCCGGAAAGACAGAAACATCATCAACCCGCCACCATCGTTTGTCTTCGAGACCGGTGATGCTGTTGTCGTGATCGGGGAGACCGACCAGCTCAAAAGGTTCGAACGCGAAGTCATGGTGGATTAATGGAAAGCATCGTCCTCGCGCTGTTTGTCTGCCTCGTGCTGGCCATCATTACGAAGTACCTCTCCATCCCCCCGATCCCGTTCTACATCATCGGAGGCGTCCTGCTGGGCAAAAGCGGTTTCGGGCTGGTCACATCAGATGAGATCGGCCATTTTTTTTCCCAGATGGGGCTGATCTTTTTACTCTTCTTCATGGGCCTTGAGCTCAAGCTGGAGCGGATCGCGGCAAACCGCTCCGCGGTGCTGACGAGCGGGATCATCGACCTCAACGTGAATATGCTGATCGGGTTTGTCGCCGCGTACCTGTTCGGGTTCTCGCTCATTGAATCAGCCGTCATTGCATCAGCATTCTACATTTCAAGCACAGCAATGGCAATCACATCGCTGGTAGAGAACCGGAAGCTGATGATGCGCGAGGCAGAGACCGTGATCTGGCTGATGGTCTTTGAGGACCTCGTGCTGATCATCTTTCTTGCGATCATCTCCGCCGGTGATCAGGACCCGCTGCTCTTCCTTTTGAAGATTGCCGGGGTCCTTGCGATCCTGTACGCGATTGCCCACTATGGCAAAGAGTTTCTCATCGGCCTGCTCGACCGCTCCGATGAACTCCCCCTCCTGTTCACCTTCGCTGCGGTGCTCACCACCGCATCGTTCTCAATGTATATCGGTGTGCCGGAAACGATGATGGTGATCGCGCTCGGAGCCGCGCTTGCGACAACTGATCCCGACGCATTCGAGCAGCACGCCCGCCCCTTCAAGGATGTCTTTCTGGTCGTCTTTTTCGTCTTCTTTGGCATCACCATCAACCTCGGTGGAGGTATCGATATGGTGATGATCCTCACCATCAGCCTGCTTGCCATCGTCAGCAAGTTTATCTCGGGCATTCTCACCGGCATATTCATCCACGAGTCAGCGCTCGCGGGCATCGAGATCTGGGGCAACACGATTGGCAGGGGCGAGTTCTCGATCGCGCTTGCCGCGCTCTACGGATCACCCCTTGTAGCCACCGTCATAGCGGCAATGGTGATTGTCACCTCAATTGTGGGAGCATTCACCGCAAAGTACTGCACCGGGCTGCGCAAATGGATGGCGATGCCAGGTCGCCGACCACCGCACCATGCGCACACGGGGCGTTAACGATACGCAGTAATTAAAAATAAAAAATCTTTTTATGGTTTTTGGTGACGGATCCTCATCAGTCGATCAGCACCAGCGCGACAGATACAATATTGCTGTGCATGACCTTGCCGTACTCCATGTTCTTGCAGGGGATTGTCTGAAGATCCCAGCCGGCATTCTTTGCGGTAGCAAAGACGTCCATGCCCGCCGCCTCCATACTCGGGCGTACCATATCCATGTGCCGGCATTTCCTGCGGATACTCTCGTCTACGGTGCCGGCGCACTCCTCCGCGACGCACTCGTCGCAGTAAATGCATGGATAACCGCCAAATGCAAACGCTTTGTAAAATCCATCATAGAACGCAGTCTTTTCCAGCATGTGGACCGTCGTGTTCACCCAGAGGATCAGGTCCTTGTAGAAGTGGTGGAAGTCCTCGGGCAGGTTATCGCCGGAGAATTTCGCGTGCCCCGGGACGCCGTCGAACCGGACCAGGATTCCCGTCTGGTACTCTTTGACCATCCGGCGTGTTTCATCCGGTGAGGGGGCATAGGGTGGGCAGCCGAGGTGTTTGGCATACCCCTTGCATCCGTACCGGCACTTGAACCGCACCCATTGCGAGACAACAATGTCGGTTGCCGTGATCTGCTTTGCGACCGCCCCCTTCTCCCATGCAAGGCTCTTGAGTCTGGAAATCTCGGTTTTGATGGCTGGCACCATGACAAACACCTGCATGATGAGGATGCGGCGGGAAATCTATAAAGGTTTCCCGCATGTGGCTCCGTGGGATTCCCGCTGCTGCAAGCGCAATACGTTTCTAGCCATACAACCGGCTGCAGAATTTACAAGGGAGCACTCTGGCATTGTAACGCCGATCGTAAAACCCGTCACCTGAGAGTTTGTTGATCAGAACAAAGAGTGCCAAAAAAAAAGACTACCCGTTCTATTCCGGCTGACTGCCAGTATCGCCGGGTCTGCCACGTTTTTCCACGATCCGCTTCACAACAAGACGCGAGCTGCAGAGTTCGTCATCACCGTATTTCCCGATGCGGACGATCTCTGGTGAGAGCCCGCGTGATGTGAGCTGCTGCCGGAGTTTTTCCTCGTCAAAATGCTGGTTGAAGCCGATGGTGATGATCGCCGGGCGGATCTCCTCGATGGGTCGGAACATGTCGGTCATGTCTCCCAGAATTGCATGATCAACGCACCGGAGCGCAGCGACCATGCGCCGGCGCTGCTCCTCGGGGATGATCGGCTGCGGTTTGTGCCTGACATTGGAGTCGCGTGCCACGATCACGAAGAGCTCGTCGCCGAGTTTCTTTGATTGCTTGAGATAGTAGAGGTGACCGGGGTGGAGGATGTCAAACGTCCCGGTAGCGACAACCCGCTTCATGTGACCACCGCCATATTGAACGGATGTCCGTCTGCGGTGAAACAGCGCCAGTTGTTCTGGCTATAGGGATAGCCGATGATGATGTGAAAGCGTCCCGTGCGGGGAAAGAACCGGACGTCGACATCCGATGGCCGCAGCACGCCGTTGGGGTGGGAATGGCAGCTGCCCGCGATATGGGTGGAAAGGGGCATCATGTCAAGGAGGAGCGAAGCTGAGTCCCCGCCTGTTACTGTGCCGGGGAGGAGGTTTACTTCGTCGATGACGCCGTCTCTGGCGGTTAATAGGGCGACAAATTCTTTTGGATGGGCATCGCACCCCATCTGGAAAAGGAGGTCGAGGAGTTCCTGTCGTATCCCGCGGGTGGTCATACAGTAGTTAAGATGGTGTGCTGTTCCGCAAAAAAACTCTCGCAAAAAGGGTGGGGTTACCGCTCCACCTTCGCAAGGTCAGCGGTGAGGTCATGCGACAGGTCGGCACCGGCAAACGCACCACGGGTCGCGAGCGACATGGCAAAATTTGGGGTGATATCGAGCTCGGCGGTTATACCAGCTCCTGTGGTCATGTCCAGGATGTGACCGCCGCTCTTTCTGTCCTCTGAAATGAAGTGGAGGTGGTATCCCGGGACGTTGAGTGCGGAAAAAAACTTCGGCATAAAGAACCCGACCACGGTTCCTTTCGCACCGGAATATACAAAGACCGTCTGGTTCGCCACCGCGGCAGTGAGCGGGAGGTATGGTGGTGCCTGCCGTGGTACGCTGCGCACCTGCAGGGTGGGGAATGTCCCGTTGATCCTGATTGCGTAGACTATGTTCTGCGAGGGGAGGTGTGCGGAGAGATAGGTCGAGAGCACGGAATAATTCATCTGCCTGTCTGCGGTTATGCGCATATCCGGCTCAAAAAACGTGACGGTGGCAAACGGGGTTGTCATCGCCTCAGGGACCGGGTATGCGATGCCGTCTGCCCGCACCTGGTAATACATCCCGTCCAGTGCGACCAGCTCGCCATCGAGCGCATCAAACGTCCCGATGCCGAAATCGCCATGCCGCCTGACCTCTGAAAACGGTTGGACGCCATCATAGACACCCTGCATCAGGGCGTCAATGGTCGAGACCTGGTAGAGCGTCTCGCGATCCTTTGGAACCGCCGCGCCTTTCATCAGGCTCTGGGCAAATGCTGCGGCAAAGAAGATGATGGCGACAGCAACTGCGATGCCGAGGAAAAATCTGCGATCCATGCTACATGCCTGTGCTTTATTTCTTCCCCGTCACTTTGATGACGTGAAAGCCGAACTGCGACATGACCGGTCCGATGACCTTGCCCTGCTCGGCGGCAAACGCTGCCTGCTCGAACTCCACGACCATCTGCCCCTTCCCGAACCAGCCGAGGTCACCGCCATTCTTGCGTGACGGGCAGGAGGAGAACCGTTTTGCGACAGCGACGAAGTCCTCGCCGTCATGGATGCGATTTAAGATCCTGTTTGCCTCATCCTCGGTCTTGACGAGGATGTGGGAAGCACGTACCTGTGTCGTCATGCAAGGAAGGTGGGTGCAGAAACGATAAAAGAGTTGATGAAAAATTCTCCATCGATGTATGCAATTTTTCTGCACATCGGATTCACAATTCAGTCACTGGCGGGAACATGGAGATCTGTCACGATCGATCTGTTCGGACCCGGGTTTATCCTGACCGCATGATGGACCCTCTTCATCGGGTGTTCTGCCCTGTGGGAGATGATTTTTGCTGGCGAGTGCTGTCATTTGCAGGCAATTCCATTCTCTGTACAGAAAGGCCGCTCATGTGGTCTTTTCGTTGTGTGACCACCAAATTTTTAATCTGTCATACCTGATACTACCATGAATTCTTTATGGGCTTTGGGCAGTGGTTTATTCCGCAGGACAAGGTCTTTTTCGACCTTTTCGAACAGCAGGTTGCGATCGTTTCGGACGCAGGGCACAAGCTTGTCACTCTTACCAAGGATTTCACGAATGTGAAGGAGAAACGCCACGAGATCGAACTGCTCGAACACCGGGGTGACGACATAACCCATGCCATTTACGAGCGCTTGAACCGGACCCGCAATCCCCCGCTTGCACCTGCAGAGATCTCATCCCTTGCCTCTTCGCTCGATGAAGTGCTCGACTATATTGACGGATCAGCGGAAAAGATGGTCTACTATGGTATAGAATCTTCCGACGCCTACATCGTGGAACTCTCAAAGCTGATCCACTTGTCAACGGTTGAGATTGATGCAGCAGTCAAGGGTATCCGCTCGATCAGGGATCCTTCGTTCATCAGGGATCGCTGTATTGAGATCAACCGGCTCGAAAACCTTGCCGATGACGTCCTTGCCGGGGCGATCACCGACCTCTTCCGTACCAAGGATGCGATGACGATCATCAAATTGAAAGACGTCTACGACTGGCTCGAGATTGCTACCGACAAATGTGAAGATGTGGCAGACGTGCTCTCGGACATTGCATTCCGGCATTCGTCTTCATAACCATTTGTACAGGTACGGTTACCCTGTCTGCCCCTTTTTTCAGGGTAAAGGTGCAATGGATCTGACAGGCACCCAATCAGATACCTGGAACAGGATTTTTTCGTCGCCCGAATATCTGGCACGTGTGGTCACCATGATCCCGGAAATATGTTTTTCGATGAATTCAGGGCGCTTTAACGCTCGCGTGCCGTGCACCTGGTAGAATTGATCTGCACGTTTTTTAGTCAATCGTTCAAATATGTATGCATTTTTCTGAATTATTTGATCTCAATCCGTTCGCCTGTGACCATGTAATGGATATTTTCTGCCATCTTACAGGCATGGTCCCCGGATCGTTCGAGATACCGGGCCACCATGATGGAATACGTGCTGCGGGTGATGGTCTTTGGATTCTCTATCATGAAGGTAAGCGTCTCCCGGAATATTGAATGCCACAGGGCATCGACCGTGTCATCCCGTAAAGAAAAATCTTTGATAGCCTCAAGGTTTTCGGTCTGAAACGCAGCGTTCGCATCATCGATCATTCCCAGTACCTGTTCTGCCATATGCGGTATGGGGAGCGGTTGTGCAAAATCGGGCTGATCCTGGAGGTGCTTTACCATATTTGCGATATCCTTGCCATACCTTCCGATGCGTTCTGCGGCGGTGATCATCTTGAGCGTGCAGGCAATCACCCGCATGTCTTTTGCCATCGGCTGGTACAACGCGATCAGCTGGTAGGTGCGGTCCTCAAGAATGATCGTAACCTCCCTGATATGTTCCTTCTTCGAGATAACCTGCAGTGCTTTTTCAGAGTCCTGCCCGGTCAGTGCATTCAGCGATTCACTGAGCATATCCCGCGCACATTGCACCATCTCTGCTGTGTCCTGTTTCAGCCTGTCCAGTTCTGTATGAAATTTTTCTGACATCTGTGTTCACCTACCCGAACCGTCCGGTGATGTAATTTTCCGTCAGGTCTTCATGGGGATTCTCGAAGATCTGGGTTGTCTGCCCGAATTCGATGAGCCTGCCCAGATACATAAAGCCGGCATTATCGCTCACCCGCGCCGCCTGCTGCATATTATGGGTGACAATGATCACGGTGTAATCCCGCTTGAGCGTGTCGATCAGATTCTCAATCTTTGCGGTTGCGATCGGGTCAAGGGCGGAGCAGGGCTCGTCCATTAAAATCACCTCGGGTTCGACCGCGAGTGTACGGGCAATGCAGAGCCGCTGCTGCTGCCCGCCGGAGAGCCCGAGCGCGGATTCGTCCAGCCGGTCCCTCACCTCGTCCCAGAGCGCGGCATCGCGAAGGCTCTGCTCGACAATTTTATCGAGTTCTGATTGATCCTTGATACCATGGACCCGGGGACCGTACGCGATATTCTCGTAGACCGATTTTGGGAACGGGTTGGGTTTCTGGAAGACCATGCCAACCCTCTTTCTCAGCTGGACCACGTCGGTCCCCCGGGCATGGATATTCGTGCTCGCTAACAGGATCTCACCGCTGATCTTCACACAGTCGATGAGATCGTTCAACCGGTTGAAACAGCGAAGCAGCGTGGACTTGCCGCAGCCGGAGGGACCGATAAGCGCCGTCACCTGGTTCTTCGGTACCTTCATGGATATCGACTGGAGCGCGTGTGTGTCATAATACCAGAGGTTCAGGTGATGTGTTGAAATGATCGCGTCAGTTGTCATGTTACCCCCGCAGTTTTTTCTGGAAATGACTTCTCATCACGATCGCCACCGCGTAGATCCCGATCACGAGCAGCAGGAGAACCAGTGCGGTCCCGTATTTATTGACCGATGACCCCGGCACATTTGTTGCGAGAATATACAGGTGGTAGGGGAGTGCCATGACCGGATCGGTGAGTGACGAAGGAAGGTACCGCTGGGAAAAAACAACTGCGGTGAACATGATCGGCGCCGTCTCCCCTGCTGCTCTGCCAAGGGAGAGGATCGTGCCGGTCATGATGCCGGGGATTGCCGGCGGGAGGACGACGCGGTAGATCGTCTGCCAGCGTGTGGCGCCCAGTGCAAGGCTCCCCTCCCGCAGCGATTGGGGAATATTCTTCAATGATTCTTCCGTTGCCCGGATGATCGTGGGCAGCACCATCAGTCCCAGTGTGATCTGACCGGCAATCAGGGAGACACCGAAATTCAGGAAGTACACGAGAAATGCAAGCCCGAAGAGCCCGAAGACGATCGATGGCGTGCCGTTCAGCAGGTCAACGGTGGTCCTGATGATCCGTGTGGCGGTACCCTCTCTGGTATACTCGATAAGATAGATTGCCGTACCCACCCCGAGCGGAAGCGCAACGAGGATAGCGCCAAAGACGAGGTAGAGTGTCCCGACGATTGCCGGGAAAATTCCCCCTGCCCTGCCAAGATCTTTTGGTGACTGCGTCAGGAACTCCCATGAGAGCGCGGGGAGACCATG
>CAIULN010000006.1 GCA_903900025.1 uncultured Methanomicrobiales archaeon
AATCTTCCCTTGCCGGAATCCCGGGCATTATCGAGAGTGGCCTGTTCACCGGGTTTACAAAAAAAACAATCGTGATTGCAGGGGGCAAAAAAAAGTGCAGGGTCCTTTCATCAGCTGATATAGTTCCGTAATTTCTGGATGAGCTGGAGCTGGTGGTTTGCCTCTTTCTTCTTCTCTTTCTCGATGCTGTCCATGATGTCGTTGATCGGTTTTGCCAGCTCGTAAATCTTGACGGGGCGTCCCTTGCTCTCCGCCTTGCTCTCGCGGCTGGTGATCCACCCGTGCTCCATCAGGTAGCGCATCGCGATGCTCACTTCGGGCTGGCGGAGGTCGGTGCCCCGTTCGATTGCACGGGATGTAGCCTCCGGGGTATTTGCAAGGAACACGAGCACTTTTGCGACATTTCGCTTGGTCCCGATCTCGATTAAGAGGTTTGCAAACTCTTCTTCCTTTTCCGTGAAAAACATCACATTTTCCTGTCTCATACGTTACACCTCTGATAATTATTTTTTTAATTATGGATATTGTTATCTAAAAAAAGATATAAAGATTATGTTATTGTTCATCAACCAGAGAATAATTTAAATATTAATCAAATCGATTCCGCGAATAAAAAAATACCTGTTATATAAAATGGGTGCCCGGGGCAATTGAACATAAAAAAGAGGTGCCGCTGCCAGTTACATGAGGCCGAGACTGCGCAGGTCGGACAGGATCTTGATAACCGCTTTCTTTGCATCGTCCGGTTCCTTGCCCCCGGTGATGATCAGCTTCCCTGATCCAAAGAGAAGGACAACGACCTTGGGATTTTCAAGCCGGTAGACCAGTCCCGGGAACTGTTCAGGCTCGTACTCGATCCTGTCGAGGTTAAACCCGACCGCAATCTTGTTGAGGTTGATTGTCGTGGCAAGGTCTGCAGAAGTGACGATATTCTGGATTTTATAGGTGAGTTTCTTGGGGATGTCAATATTCAGGTCCCGCAGCTGCTTTCCGAGGATATCCAGGCCCTTGCTTAAGCTGTCGATGCTCTTTGCACCGGTGAGCACCACTTTCCCTGAACCAAAAACAAGGGCAGCGATCTTCGGGTTCTGCATCCGCAGGACAACACCCGGGAAACGTTTCTTGTTATATTCAGCGTCCTTGATGCGTGATGCAAGTTCTGGGAGGTCCAGGTAATCGGTCACCTTGGCAGAGGCAACGATATTTTCAATCTTGAGCGAGTCTTCCGGTCTGACCTTCATGTTTATAAATGCCACAGAACAGTATTTAAAAAGTTGGGTGGCGGTGACAGGGCAGTCCCCATGGGCCGGGATGTCGGAGGAAAAGTCCCTTTTCTTTTGCCATCAGAATCCGGCGAGTCGCAGTGCCGCTGCGGCCTGAAGGCAACAATAAAAAACCGGGCGGGGCGATTAAAAAAAAATAAAAAGAGATTGTGCCTGCACGACAGGTGTATTTTATGGTGTTACCACACTTCGGGGAATGCCATGTTCGTGTAGATGTCTTCCAGCCGTGCCTTGTGGCCACGCTCCATCGCGGCAAGGTCAGTGAAGAGTTTCTTCTGCGCTGCATCAGTGCTGGCATTTGCAAGCTGCGTGTACATTGACATCGCTTCGAGTTCTTTCTTGATGGCGATGACGAGTCCGTCAAGAGGCTTCATGTCAGGAGTAAGTGCCGGTGTTTTTAACGAGTCCCCGACCTTGAAGTCCTTTTTTGCATCCATGTGCATTGCCTTGATGTCCTTTGTGAGCAGGTTCTGCAGGAATTCGCGGTGTTTGGTCTCGTCGCCGGCGAGTTCGCCGAAAAGCTTTTTTAATGCCGGGTCCTTGACCTTGTCGGAGACCCCCTTGTAAAAGGTATAGGCTTCCACTTCCCGGTTGATCGCCATCGAGATGATCTTTTTAAACTCCTCTGCATTCATGGTTTCATCCACTCCTTTGTATTAAGTATTTACAGATTCTCTATATAATCACATTGTTTTTGCCCGTGCCTCCCGTTGCTCACTAAAAAAACAAAAAGATGCCGGACCCCGGAATAACCTTATTGCGCTGTATCGGCAACCGGCTAACTGCGGCAGGAGCAGTAGGATCAGCCATGGACAGACAAAAATGCCAGTACTGTGAAATGGATGCCATCGGGTACCAGGGGTTCGGGTGCTGTTCAGCCTATGTATGCACCGACCATGCCCACACCAACCTGCTGGCACTCAAACCCGGGGAAAAGCTGTCGGGTGATGAGTGTTATCTCGAACGGTTTTTTTAATTGAAAAATAATCCTGCACACCTTCTTTTTTTTGCATGCCCTTTCACTCCCTCTCCGGTACGGGACATGCGGTTGGTTCGCTGCCCCACCGTGACATACAGCTTACAAAAAACAAAAAAAAATTCAGGTTCGCTCGATTTTGGGAACGAAACGATACACTCAGTCGTACTGCCGCCAGGTATGCCCGCACTCGGTGCAGCGGAAGAACCGCACTTCGCTCTCATCGGCAGCCCGCAGCTGGCGCAACCACCAGATGGCGAGGTTGTTATTGCATTTCGGGCAGCGGATCTGGATCGTGGGCATGGTTTTTATTTTTTCATCCCCGTCATCGACAATGGTGATCTCATTCTCTGTGCGCTTCTTCTCTTTTACCATCTGGTCAGCCCCGCCGATCTTCCGGATATACCCGCATCTCCTGCACTTGAGCTGACCCGCCGAAGAGATCAGCATGGTTTTACATTCAGGGCAGAACATCGCTACAATCATGCGCAGGCAGAGGAGATTAAGCTGTGGTTGATACGACGACGTGAAGCCCGCCGCACTGGCACCGGGTCACCAGCGGTGCCGGTTGAGAATCCTTTTTTTGGTTTGACGAGAATATGTCTTTAATGATCGGGTATCTGGTGCTCATCTCCTGCATCGGTTTTTTGGCATTCCTGATACCCGGCCGGTTCAGGAAATACCCGGCAATCGTCGGCTGGACATGTATTGTCCTTTTCCTCTTTGCAGAACTCCCCTATTACTTCTCCATCAACAACTTCCTCTACCCCCTGATGGCGGCGCTTTCGGTACCGTTTCTCCTCATCACGGTGAAGTACCTGCTTTTGGATGACCGCTGCGTCATCAATCTTTCGCGGGCAGCCGCCGTTGCATTCCTGATCTACGCCCCGTTTGAATACATCCCGGTCCTTGGCAACTGGCTGATTTCCGTTGTTGTCGGTCAGGTCGTCTCTCTCCTCGATGCACTCGGGAATACCGTCACGCTTACGGACTGGAACATCATCGCCCGCAATGGTCTGCGGGTGGAGATTATCCTTGCCTGCACCGGCATCCAGAGCATCGCGATCATGCTGGGGGTTGCTGCGGCGATCCCCACCACGACCCGGCAGAAAGTGCTCGCGTTCCTGCTGATTGCCCCGACCATCTATATCCTGAACCTGCTGCGCAATGTCTTTGTGATCATGGCGTATACCGGACAGTGGTTCCCGTACTATCCCGATATCGCGGGCAACGGTGAGTTCGGGTATGAGAGCTTTTTCTGGGCGCACAACGTGATCGCCGAACTGTTGGCCCTCGTCGTGCTGGTCATGCTGGCATTCGGGTTGTTCAGGGTTATCCCGAACCTCGGGGATTTCGCCGACGATTTATACCGGATTTATTATGGTGAGATCAGGGCAGTGTTTTATAAAGGTAGATGATACGCTGGACTGCCGACAGGTTGGTGCAGACCGCGATGATGATCACCGAGACCCAGATGTAACCGGCAACTCCTCCCAGAATCAATACCAGCAGCGTCTCCGGCCTGCCGAAGAACCCGATGCCTTCCAGCGGGTCATCGATCTTCCCTTCCACCTTTTTTAAGTACCCGATCTCTGCATAGACAACGGGCTTGATGAAGGTGTTCATGAGCGAACCCATGATGGCAAACCCGACCACGGCATAGTCCGCGACGGGGGGAAGAACCGGAAATACCCTGCTCACGATTGCAATCCCGGAAAACCCGACACCCAGCAGGGCGAGTGCGTCCACGTATTTGTCCACGATCCAGTCAAAGACCGCACCGAAGTCAGTATGGGCGCCGGTCTTTCTTGCAACGCTGCCGTCGACAAGGTCAAATACCGCTGATGCAAAAAGCGCAAGGCTGCCCCAGACAAATGCACCCTGGCAGAAAAGGGCAGCGCAGAGAAGACCCGCGGCCAGTGCGAGCAGCGAGATCTGGTTTGGCGTGATCCCGACCCTGATAAAAAGGTCTGCAACCGGCACAAGATACCCAATGACCCTTGAGCGGTATGCAGTAATGTTCATAGCTCACATGATGGGCAGCTGATCCATTAATAATTAATGTCGGTTTTGACGTTTCTGGAGACGCATAAAGGTACCCCCGTTCTGCCATCGTCACCTTCTTTATATTCCCTGACCAATGGTATACAGGAGCAGGGTACTGATGTCAGATACCACCACCCGTCCGCATGTGCTGATGATGTCAGAGATCACCGCCGACGGCAAACTGACGCTCAAAAAAGGTGCGTCCTCCAAGATCCTGATGAAGTACATGGCGCACGAGACCGAGATCCTCCTCCACCAGACGCGTGCGGAATATGATGCGATCATGGTCGGCGCGAACACGATACGGATTGACAACTCCTTTCTGACGGTCCGGCTCGTGCCGGGAAGAAGCCCCCTGCGTGTGATCCCCTGCAGCATGGCAGACATCCCGGGCGATGCAAATGTGCTCGGGCCCGATGCCCCCACCGCCATCGCCGTCTGCGAACAGGCACCCGCTGACCGGGTGGCGGCGATCAAAAAGAAGGGCGTGCACGTGGTAGTCGCAGGAAAGGAACATGTCGACCTCCCCATCCTGATGAAAATCCTGAAACAGAAGTTCCATGTCAACAAGCTCATGATTGAGGGTGGCCCGACATTGAACTGGCACATGCTGCATTACCGGCTTGTCGATGAGATCCGGCTCATCCACCTCCCCTTCATTGTCGGAGGGTCGGATACCCCGTCGCTCGTGGGCGGGATGCATATCAATTCCGAGGACGAGATGATCCGTTTGCACCTCAAAAACCACTATATGTGCGGCACCAACCTCGTATCTGAATATGATGTGCTGTACCGCGAAGGGTGATCCATGGCACTCTCTCCAGGACCGGGCGGTATACCGGCATCCCGTCCGTCATCGGTCACGTGGCTTTTGTTCGTCCTGTTCGGGCTAATCCTTGTGATCGGGTTCTTCATCGCGGTTTTCTACCTTGCCTATTCCGGTGAGATGGGTGTTTCTGTCGTCAGGATGGAAGGCACGATGGTCACCGGCAAAATCTCCGGGGAGGACTTCTCCGCAAGTGAACAGGTGGGCAGGGAACTCCGAAACGCTGCCGATGACCCGATGGTGGAGGCAATTGTTCTGCGGGTGAACAGCCCCGGTGGCACCCCTGCCGCAGCGCAGGAGATTATCCACGACCTTGAATATGCAAAAACGAAGAAACCGGTCGTCGTCTCGATGGGGGACATGGCGACATCCGCCGCGTATTATGTGTGTGCACACGCGAGTAAGATCTATGCCAACCCTGATACTTTCACCGCCGGTATTGGTGTGATGTGGACGTTTCCGGATATTTCCCAGTGGATGGGCAGGGAAGGCTACAACGTGAGCGTCGTGAAATCAGGGAGCAAGAAGGATATGGGTACAGCGTCGCGCCCAATCACCGGAGAAGAGATGTCCTACGCACAGGGGATCGTGAACGCAAGCTTCGAGGAGTTCATGAAGGATGTGCTGGCGCAGCGGCAGATCGCCCGTTCCGATATCGAGGACGGACGGGTAATCCGCGGCGCAGATGCGGTGAAGATCAACCTTGTCGATGAGCTCGGCAACATGAATGACGCGATCGAGGGTGCAAAAGCGCTTGCCGCCCGCCCGCCCCTCCTTTAGATCATCTGCAGCGGGTCAGCTTTCATATACTCGCGTGCGACGGTGGTTGCATACTGCCCGGGTGGCAGGGTGAACTGTAACCGGACGGTGGCATCCACGATCCCGGCTTGTACCGTTGTCCGCAGCGCGATCGGGCGCAGGGCTCCCTCGAATTTTGTTTTGACGAACAGGGATGCCTGACGGAAATTTTCTGCATGGATCCCCCGCTCTTCCATACGCCCTTTCATGAACTGTTCACTGTCTGAAGAGGGGAATGACTGGTCTTTTCCCGGCATGAGGATCGCGATGCTGCACCTGCCGCGTCGGATATGCTGGGCTGCGGCCTGCTGGTTCTTTGCAGAAACAAGATCTTCCTTTCCCGTAGTAAAGACAAGCCGGTCACCGGGCTGCGGTTCCACCAGGGAAAGCCCCTGTCCGATCCGCCTGCTCACTGCCTCGTTGAACAGGCAGGACTGGAACGCCGAGATAAACATCGAGAGGAGCTTGGGGGGCAGTTCCTGCAGGGCGCCGGCGTAATCTTTTGGATTGTTGTGCAGGTGCTGGAGCATCGCACGTTCGTACGCCAGTGAAACGGGAAATTCACGGAGTGCAGCACGTGGATCACGGGCCGTGTAAAATCCCGTCCGGACCTGCCGGATGTCCTCTCTCTCCAGCAAAAAGGCTTTTCCGATATAGGTGACCACTGCCCCTTCATAATCCCCGGCAAGGATGCGCTCGCCCACCTCATGGGTGACCGGGCGCACTCCCCCGAACCGCTGGATCCCGTAATAATTCGGGATACCCGTGGCTACATCATCCGTGATCTTCTGCACGCATGCTGCAGGGCCAGGAACGGCTGCATCCCTGATCATAATATCGAACCGGTTTCCCTGCAGGTCACCCAGTGAGAGCTGGGCGTTCTGCTGCCTGACGACTTCGAGTGTGATATCCTTGAGCCGGATATCCTCAACCATTCCGGGCGTAACCCTGTAGATCGAAATGAGTTGTGTGGTGACTGCCCGCCGGTCCTTGGTACCTGCCCAGCCAATCCGCCGGTGGCTGATCCCCAGCCGTCGTGCAATCTCTTTTATTGCATGGTGGTGCTCCCAGTTCTTCTTTGTCAGCCTGCAGACCAGATACGGCCCCGTCCCGCCATGAGGGGGGAGGGGAATTTCCTCGACACAAAAATCCTCCGGAGTTGAACGGAGCTTCCCCCCGATGCCACCGGCATCGCTTGCATAATAGCGCATGCCGAGATCCTGTTCAAGGGGGTAGGGGGTCTCTCTCATAAGAGGGGAAGGTTACCGGTAATCCGGTCGAGATCGCCTGATTTTGCCGGACCAAGACCGAGTGCGGTAACCGTCCCTTGCGGGATCTCGGTCAGCCCGGCGTCCTGGATCAGGGAGGCGGAGATGCCGGCATGGAGTGCGATCGCTTTGAGTTCGTGGAGCATGCGTTCATCGTTTGCTTTCAACACCACCTTCTTCTGCCCTTCCGCGAGCCATGCTTTTTTGAGGTTTTTGTCGGCATGCTCAAGGGCACCGACCGATGCATGGGCTGCCTGGGCGCATTTCTTGCCGCAGCTCATTCTGATATCAGTGCGCACGATCAGGCACTGCTTGTATACAAAGACCGGTTCTTCTCCCATCGGGTATGATCTTGGCGCTGCCCTGTCAAATAGGTAGTGACACGGGCGCAAAAGCAGGGGGCACTCCTGCCGCCATCCGTATCTTTACTATTCCGTGTCCTCCATAGTGACTGAGAATCCACATGGTGTCATCTGAGCCAGCCAATCACCAGAATATTCAGAAAGCGACATTTGGGGCCGGCTGTTTCTGGGGCGTTGAACCCGCATTTTGCAGGGTTTTGGGGGTCATCAGTACAGCGGTCGGGTACATGGGGGGAACGCTCGATTCCCCGACATACCGGGATGTCTGCACGGGCACGACAGGGCACGCGGAGGTTGTGGAGGTCGTGTTTGATCCCGTGAAGGTTTCCTATGAACACCTGCTGGATCTTTTTTTCCGTATCCACGACCCCACGACACCCGGGCGGCAGGGTGTGGATATCGGCACACAGTACCGGTCCGTCATCTTTTATCATTCCCCCGAACAGAAGGTAGCGGCAGAGTCATTCAGGGAACGGATGGACAAGTCGGGCAGGTTCCAGCGCCCCATCGTCACGGAAATTGTCCCGGCACAGAGGTTCTGGCGGGCTGAGGAGTACCACCAGCAGTACCATGAAAAGCACGGCGGGTCCGAATGCGGGATCTGACCGTATCATGGATGGTGTCGGTGCATCGCCGGTGAATTTTTTCCACCGAATCATCAGAACTGATTGGGCCGGCTCCCCGGCAATCCCCTGCCTCACCGGTAATAACCCGCAGAACTGTTTCTTAAAGTCTCGTCGTAGACACGGGCGAGATCGGTATCTTCCGGCAGCGAATAGCGTTTCGGGACATAATGGAGGGCACAGAGAATCTCTTTTCGCACCGCAAACGGGCGCTTCTCGATCCGCGCCCGGAGTTTCTCCTCTGGCACCGGCAGTTCATGGATATGCCGGTGGCAGGTGGAACAGACCACAAGGATATTGCGCTCACGCTCCTTTGGCTGCGGTTGCAAAATCTCCGTGCCGGATGGGATACCATGCAGTTCAAGGAGCGGGAGCGGGATGTACTCATGGCAGAGTTCGCAGGTGCCTTCGACAGCTCGCTTGATTCGCTCGATGTCCGGAGGCAGAATTTCGCTGCACCAGGGTTCCGTCATGGCGGGAGCGCTCCTCATTACCGGTGCATTATTCCCTGCCGGTGTTAATAGGTTTCCATCCCCGCCCGTCTGGTATGCATATCCCCCGGTTGACCGGTCATCGCATACGCCGTATCCAACAGGAGCCTGCGATACAAATGAATTCGTTTTCATGTGACGATCCAGCGTTGAGAGGTGCTTTTGGGCTTATAAAGGAAGGCATATATCGCGGTGAGAGTGGTTATTTTAAAGAAGCGATGATCCGTTTTTCTTTTTGTTGACCGGGCAAACAGCATGATTTTTTATGAAAGGAACAGAAACGCAGATGCCGGGTCCCCGTCTTTTTCTCCATTTCCCAGATATAACTCTCTCCTCCTTTGCGTTCGATAGTTCAGTCACTGGTACTGCAGGGAATGAGAAAGGTTAGAAAAAATCACTTGATGAGATGAGAAGTACGTGATATATGCACAAACATCGTGCGTAAATAAGAGCCACACCAACCTATCCAACGCATGCGCGGGAAAAATCACAAAAAGGAGGGTATATGGCAGGCATACCAGCGCCGGGCGGGCACCCCGGCATCGAAGTAAAAAATCTCGAACACTCGTACGGTGACTTTAAAGCCGTTGACGGGATCAGCTTTTCTGTGAAGGAAGGCGAGATCTTCTCGTTCCTCGGGCCGAACGGTGCGGGCAAGAGCACCGCGATCAATATCCTCATCACGCTGCTCTCCCTCCAGAAGGGTGAGGCGAGCGTCGCGGGCTTTGATGTCACAAAAGACCCGCAGAAAGTCCGCGAATCGATCGGGGTTGTCTTCCAGGACATCACGCTCGACCGGGACATGACCGTCTGGGAGATCCTGGAGTTCCACGGCAGGCTCTACAATATGTCCCGCGAGGAGCGCAAAAAACGCATCGATGAACTGCTCAGGCTCGTCCAGCTTGAGGCAAAGAAGGACGAACGGACCAAGAACTTAAGCGGCGGCATGAAGCGCAGGCTCGAGATCGCCCGCGGGCTCATGACCCGGCCGAAAGTGCTCTTTTTAGACGAGCCGACCCTCGGGCTTGACCCGCAGACCCGGATGCGGATGTGGGACTACATCAAGGGCGTCAACAACGAAGGCACGACGATCTTTCTCACCACCCACTACATGGACGAGGCCGACCGGCTCTCCGACCGGATCAGTATCATCGATCACGGGAAGATTATCATCACAGGCACATCGTATGGACTCAAGAATACGCTGGGCCAGGACCTGATCTACCTGGAGACGAGCGACAACGAGGCGGCGATCCGGATCTTACAGGGTCTTTACAGTGTCCGGGACATTAAATCCAAAACGAAGGGGTTTGTCCTGATGGTCAACGAGGACGGGACCAAGGTGCTCCCTGCCATTATCGATGCGCTGCGCGACCGCAGGATCGAGCTCTCCACCATCAACTTAAAGAAACCCTCGATGGATGACGTCTTTGTATTTTACACAGGGAAGGAACTCCGCGACGAACCCGAGGGAAAAACCGGCTACCTCACCCTGCGCCCGGGAGGCCATTAACATGACATACGGCTTTGCGACTATTTACTGGCGTGACATGATCCGGTTTGTCCGGTTCAAGACACTCCTTTTCTCCTCGCTGCTCCAGCCGGCGCTCTGGCTGGCGTTCTTTGGCATTGCCATGTCAAGCAGTTTCGACAGGCTCATGGCGGGAGTCCCGGTTCCGCCGGGCGTGCACGCGGTGGGATACCTCACCTTCATGGCGGCGGGGATCATCGCGATGACGACCCTGTTTACCAGCCTCTTTGGCGGGATCGTGATCCTGTTTGACAAGAACTGGGGGTTGATGCGCGAGATCCTTGCAAGCCCGATGAACCGGAACCACATCATCTTCGGGATCGCGCTCTCGGGAGTAACGAAATCGTTTATCCAGGTGATTATCATCATGGCCTTCGGGATCCTCATCGGTGCGGCGTTCTTTGCCGGCTTTGGCGCCATGCAGGTTGTTCTTGGTGTGCTGGGCATCCTGGCATTTGTCGGGATATTTGCGCTGGGGTTCCTCTTCCTCTCCGCCGGAATCGCGGTCTCCATGGAGAGCCCCGAGGGGCTGCAGGGGATCATCACGCTCCTGACCATGCCGATCTTCTTTGCAAGCAACGCACTCTATCCGGTCGACTCGTTCCCCGAGTTCCTCAAGGTCCTCTCGATCTACAACCCCATGACCCTGATGATCAACGGCATCCGGTACTTTGCCATCGGCCCGGATTTCCTCGCCTTGGGGAAACACTATGTGTACACCACATCAGACATCGCCCTTTCCTTCTTTGGCCTCATCTGCTTTGCCGCGATCACGTTCTGGTTTGCATGGTGGCGGTTCAAAAAAGCGGTTGTCACCTGATGCCCGGTGACATTGTGGGAGTGTCGGCCTGGTTGCAGGCAGGATCAGGTCGACTCTTTTTTTCCGGCGGGTGAACTGGTGTCCCTGGCCGTTTCTCCAGCCATCTTTCTGATCTCCGTTACGATCAGATCGGGGAGTGCATCGCGGTTCTGGTGAGATACCATAACCAGTTCGATGTCATCCCTCCGCCTCACGCTTTCGATAAACCGGTCCCCCCTGAGGGCGATGGTCCCAAGGAAGATCGTATCTGATACCAGCGCACGCTCAACGATCTGCCGGAATTGCGCTGACATGCACTCCATCTTCCCGATCTCGTCAATGATGATGAGCGGGTGCCGTGGAACGAACAAAGGAAGTCGTGCGCAGAATTCCTCAAAACCCCCAATATCGACTCCATATTTTCCGACCCGGTGCGGGCCGCTGATCGTGGTGTGGGAGAGGATACGACGCTCACCGGACAAGCTCACAAGTTCGAACCCCTGCCTGACGCCGCCGCTGCGCATCTCGGCAGTGTAAAATCCGGCAGGATTCAGGTCCTGCAGATGGTGTGCGATCGTCCGTACCAGCGTTGTCTTACCGCTTCCCGGTGCACCGCTGATGAGGATATTTTTCCTGTCTGTCCGGCTCATGGCCTGCGGGAACCTTCAGGCGGGTTCATTTCCTGCAGCGTTCCTCTGTGTCATCATGCAGGGTTTTCGTGAAACCGGTACCCCAGTTCCTGCAAGCGGCCAAGGAGTGCTCTCATGCTCTCCTCCTGCCTGCTGGTGAGATGCCTTCCCCGCTGCACAAGCCTGCTCGTTTTCATGAGGCTCCCGAGCAGTTCTTTTTGCTGCCCGGGAAGTATGGTGTCAGTATGATGGACCCACTTGATCATGTCAAACCAGAGGTTGCGGTTCACCATCCAGTCTGCAGGGAGCCGGGCAGGAGGTGGGGACGGGATGGTTGTCGCCGCCGTGGTATCCGGTCCCTTCTCCCCGCCATCTGTTCTTTGGGGGGATTTTTTGGGAGCTTCCATGACAGGCACTTCGTGCTCCTGCGCCGGAGCTCCGGGCAGGAATCCGGATGGTTCCGGTCCGGAAAGTTTCATCTGGACGGTTGGCAGGGGCAGCAGGGGGTCTGGTCCTTTTTGCCCCGCTCCTTGTGCCCCCCCGGAAAGGGGGGTGGTGTCAGGTTTCTGCGCCACTGGTTCTTCACTCACACCTCCTGATGAAGGTTTTCGAAGCTGCCCACCGCCCGCGGGAGGAGCGGTCACGCTTTTTTCAGGTTCGTTGTCCAATCCATAACGCTCGTTTATGGGGGTCTTGATGCCCCGGTCCCTGTTCCCGCTCTCTTTTTTTTCGGCGTTTAACCGTTCCTCAGCATTTTTCCGTTTCTCCCTCTCTTCGGCAAGCGCGGCATTCAGGACTCCGATATCGCGGGACGCGGAATCGAGGAACTGCCGGGCACCCGCATACTTTTTTTGGAGTGCTGCCAGTTCGGCTTCCACCGATGCACACTCCCGCTGCTCCTGTTCAGGAGCGCTTTTCTGCACGTGGAGTTCCTTTTGCACCTCGGACTGATCGCTGGCTGCCGCCCCGTGTGATGATGCGGGATGGTCATGCTCCGCGGTGAGTGCGGCGATCTGTTCTTTGAGGTCCCGGTTCAGTGCACTCTCGTCCGCAAGCCGCTCCTGCGCCTGGACCAGCGCCGCCTCCATGTCGGAAAGGCCACGGCTTACCTGGCTGGTGCGGTCCTTCCATTCCCGCTGCCGGGCATCAATCTCATCCATCGCTGCCCTGATCCGCCCCTCGAGTTCCTCGCGTTTCTTTTTTTCAGCATCCAGCGATGCGGCTGCCGATGCGAGGTCTTCAGACATTTTTTTGTTCTTTTCCTGTTCCTGTTTCAGCCTCTCATCAGATGATGCGGACTGTTTTTCCAGCCCGGCCCGTTGTATCTGCTCCTGTACCAGCGCTGTTGTTGCGGTGGCAAGATCGCTGCTGAGGCGCCCAATTCTGGTATTCTGCTCGTCCACCTGCTGGTGCAGGTGCCGCTCCGCGCTCTCTTTTTCCTGTGCAAGCGCTGCGACCTGCCCTTCAAGAGCCGCAACTTGGGCGCTCTTTTCCTTTTGGTCCTGTACAAGGGCATCTGACTGGGTGCGCAGGGCAGATTCCTGCCGCTCTTTTTCCTGGAGGGTGGCCGTAAGAGTGGTTATCGTGCGGGTGCGCCCCTCCAGTTCATCATGAAGGTTGCGGACGGTTGTATCGCGCTCGGAGGTGATCACCGAAAGCCTGTCCATCAGCCCCTTTACCCTGCCCCCGATCTCATTTTTTGTCAGTTCCTGTTCATGGCGGGTCCGCACGGCAAGCTCAAATGCTGATAAGAGGAATTCGAGGAGCTGGCGCCGGTCGGCAACAACCGTGTAGTCCCTTCCATCCTGGCTGACCACAAAGCGTGTCCTGACCTCAGGTGAGGGCTTTTCCCGCCCGGGTCCCTTGCGAAGATCATCGATGGCGGAGAGCAGGGTCTGCGGGTCATATGGTTTTGCGATGAACCCGTCTGCCCTGCTGTCCAGCACCCATAAAAGCACGCTGGTATCTGCAAGGCTGGTGAGGAGGAGTACGGGCAGACCAGCAAGGGTCTCATCGGTCTTGACGGTCCTGCAGAGGCCGAAACCATCAAACGACGTGCACGTTGTATCGATCAGGAGCAGACTGGTGCCGGCAGATCTCACGGCCTCAAGCGCTTTTGTCTCATCGTGGACGAGCGAATAGAGGTACCCTTTCTGTTTGAGCTGGATACAGAGGGGCTCTGTCTGTACCGGATCATCACTGACCAGAATGATCATAAAACCACCTTCCGGCAATCGCGATAGAGAGCGTTCATGATAACCACCTGTTCATCAAAATACACCGTACTCTTTAATATTCCTGTTTATCGGGAGACTGCAGAAAAATTATTGCTGTTTTGAAAAGGGGGGTGATCGCATTCCAGCACCCCGTTACCCTGTCGATACGGCACCCTGAAAAAGGGGTGCGTTGCATTCACTCATCCTGAAATGCCCCGTCAAAGAGCCAGCGGTGGTTCAGGGTCTCGTGCTGCCTGCCCTCCGTACGCCGTTCCCGTATGACCGCTGCAGGAATGCCGGCGACGACATGGTTCGCGGGGACATCCCTGGTCACGACGGCCCCCGCGGCAACGATCGCCTGCTCACCGACGGTGATCCCGTAGAAGATCATGGCACCGGAGTAGATCTTGGCGTAGTCCCCGATGATGACGCGCCCATAGATCCTTTCAGCGTGATTGGATTCCGAATGGGTGTGCGTGAGGACCCGCACATACTCCCCCATCCCCACCGCATTGCCGATGGTTACCCCGCCCTTGCTGTCGATGAAGGTGCCTGCGTTCATGAACACATCGTCCCCCACCTGAATGAACTGCCCGAAGTTGAACCGCACTCCGTTTTCGCAACAGAAATTCTTCCCGCACTTCCTGAACAGCTTTTTTGCGATCATCCTGCGGAAGGGAAACGAGAAGTTGGTCGCAAGGCAGAGGGGGGACCGCTCCACCGCCTCCCATAAAAAGTGCAGGTACCGCTGTTCATCGGTAAACGGGTATTCATATGCCATCGGGAGGTATTCGCTGTAGAGTCTCATCTCCGCAAGGAGCGATTCCTCCGGCACCGGGCATCCGATCCGGTACAGAATAGACGCTGTTTTTCCCGCATCGAGCCCCCCGCTGATGGTGCCTGAAATCTCCTCTAACAGCGTTGCGATCTTCCTGGTGTCAGCCTGATCTGCCATACAGTGTTATCCTGTGCAGAGGAGATGAGTATTGTGCTTTTTTTGTCTGGCGGTGCGGTGTGCCGGTTCCACCTTTTAATACAATATGCGCCGATAGGTACCTATGGAAATGAAAGCGATCAAAAAATGGCTGACATTTTTCTGCGGCATTCTCGCAGCCATCATGATTGCCGACCGGCTGTCGGACTTCATCGTCTCTGCTGCGGGGATTGCCGGGTGGGGCAGGCTCCTTGTAAGTTTTATCCTTTTTGCCGCCCTCTTCTTTGCCATCCTCTATGCAATCGAGCGGATCGCCGGCATCAGATTTTTTGGCCTAGATGGGGATCAATAATACGTAATTTACACAAGGGGGACAGGAGAAGAACCCTGGTGCCAACCCCCTGCGTTGTTGATTGCCTTATCCATCGTTTTGACGT
Organism: uncultured Methanomicrobiales archaeon; assembly: GCA_903900025.1. Taxonomy (GTDB): domain Archaea; phylum Halobacteriota; class Methanomicrobia; order Methanomicrobiales; family Methanospirillaceae; genus MVRE01. The sequence continues at coordinate 15,220 of CAIULN010000006.1, forward strand.
TTTTTTTGCGTTTCATTGCCCGACCATACCACCCGTTGCGGGAACGGGATCACGATGCCGGCTGCTTCGAGTGCTCTTTTTATCTCCGGCAGGATATGCGTACGCAGCGAGATGTCATCCTGCGTATTTGCCCATGCGGACGGGAACCATACGCGGATCTTGATCTTTACGCTGCTATCGGCAAGATCGCTCACGAAGGCCTCGGGTGCGGGATATTTCAGCACAAACCGGTAACCGTCCAGCATGCCGGTGATGATCCGGATCGCCTGCTCAATGTCATCCCGGTACCGGATCCCGAGCTCGTAGTCGTAGCGGCGTGCGACGTTTGCATAAAAGTTGGACACGTCCCCCGAGTACACCTTTTCGTTGGGGATGTGGACAGAGACCCCGTTTGTTGTCCTGACAACCGTGGCAAAGGGGGTGATGGAGACGACCGTCCCTGACGTTTCCCCGGCGGTGATGTAGTCGCCGCTGGTAAACGGGTGTTCATACCTGATGGCGATGCCGCAGAGGAAGTTGGTGATGATCTTCTGTCCTGCGAGGGCAAAGACGGCGACAAGCCCGATAAAGATCCCGGCGATGACCGTGAGGCTGGCATCGAAGAATGCCGGTATGGTGACCGAGATTGCGGCAATGACAAGAAGGACCCGCACGGCTTTTATCCGGAAATCGAGCTGGTCCTTTTTCATTTTGTGGGAGAAGCGGCGCTTCAGGTAGAACGCGGCGGCAACCCCAATGATATAGGCGAAGATGACCGCGACAACAAATGAAACAACCTCGGCAGGGCTTGTCGTACCGATAATATTCCTGTCCGACTGGATAATTGCGAAGAACGTATCGGTGCCTGCGGGAGCTAGGGTTGAGAAGTTGACCGGGATCATGCCACACCGAACTCCATGAGAAACCCTTTCCCCTGCACAACCGGGATCTTTTTTGCCGTATAGAGCTCGATGCACCGCTCCATTCCGGCCCGCGGGGGAAGATTCCGGACCGTTGTGCGTGCGATCATGGGGGAATAGACTTCCATATCCCCCGCCATCTCCACGAGGTCACCGTAAAAGAGGTGCATGCTGTCGCTGTCAAAGACCGCCCGGGACACGTCCACGGTTTCAGGTGAGCTGTTGCGGATGGTGAGTTCCAGTATCCCCTCCTGGTACCGGCTGACGACGGGTTGTGCGGTGTGCAGGCCGCTCGTATGCCAGCGGGTGATCAGCCCGGCATCCGGTGAGCCATAGAGTGAAAATTTTGTCGTTGACAGAGAAAAGAGGTCGAGGACATGGACATCCCCGCCCGCCTCCAGAAACACCCCGATTTCGAGCGGGAAGGAAAGGAAGAGTTTCTGAGAAGCACCCGGCTGGAGGGAGATTGGAAGGAACGCAATCTCCAGATGGCGGGTGAGGGGGAGCGGGAGGTTCACGGGTTCAACAGGGTTGATGACGATCGTGCCCCTGCCAGAAGGGAGTGCTTTTTCTGCTTTTTCCCCGCGGCAGAACCGCACATACCGCGGGAGTTCGGATGTTTTTTCAAGCCGGACAGAAACAGCATCGTCAGTATAGGAAATATCCCCTTCGTATCGCCCAAACACGATGAGTAGATCAGGGTTTGTCGTTCATAAAGGTGACGAAAACGGTTTTTTTAAAAAACCGTATGCGGGAGATCAGCGTCCCGATATCCTTCCCGGAGATAGAACGTGCCATCCGGTCGATAAGTACCATGACCCGGATCATGGTCTGTGCACGTGCGTTCATATACGGCATGCTATTGTTCAAAGACTCCTGAACAGGTATCCTTGTGCAGGGTGCTGATCATGGTGCCCGTCACCAGTAACACTGCGTCCCTATGAGATGACACCAATCATTATTGTATACCTTCGCCAAACGGGTACAGGTGTGAGAAGATGTACAGCGAGGATATGTCCTTTTTAAAAGGGATCCTTGGAGTTATATTCGGGATCATGATTGTCGTCATCCCGGGCTTTACCCTGGGGACATTCTTTACCATCTTCGGGCTGTTCATCCTTGCTGCAGGCATCCTTGCCTTTCTCTTTGCGGTCACGTCCCACCCCAAGGACACCTCGGTCTGGTTCTGGCTCTCGCTGGGTATCCTTGCGGTTGGCCTTTTGTCCCTGGTGATCCCCCAAGTTATCGCATTTATTTTTGCCCTGATCATCGCAGGATGGGCGTTTGTTACCGGCATCTTCGATCTCGAGCGCTTCATCACCGGGACCCGGTACTACTATTATCTCCTTGCAGGAATGCTCTGCACCGGCATCCTCCTCCTTGGGGCCGTCTTTTTCCTTGTTCCGGCATCCCGGGTGCATTACCTGGAGACAACCTTCGGGGTGTTTGCCTTTGTCTTTGGCATCTTCTCACTCGCGATTGGTGCGTTGATCCTCACAGGAAAACTCCCCGGTGTCCAAACGAAATCTCCCGGTCAGCAGTAAGGCATGTCAGACCACCCTTCCCTGAGAACCGGAGCGAACACCACCCCCCACTACAACCCCCCGCAGGATATATGAACATTCCCGGTCGCACGAGGCAGCCCTCATGTACGATGTCGTTGTTGTAGGCGCAGGCCCCGCAGGGAGTGCTGCTGCCCGCGAGTGTGCCCAAAAAGGGCTTTTGACCCTCTGCATTGAGGAGCACGGCACGGTGGGATACCCCGTGCAATGCGCCGGGCTTCTCTCCAACGCCGCATTTGACGAGTGCCGGGTATCGGATCGGTCCGTGCTGAACCGGGTCTCCGGCGTCCGTGTTGTATCGGAAAAGGGCGGCGACCTCCTCATCGATGCGAAGGCACCCCGGGCGTACGTGGTCGACCGGGGTGCGCTTGACCGGGAGATGGCGCAGGCGGCAGCGGACGACGGGGCTGAGTTCAGGCTGAAGACCGCCGTGTACGGTGTGCAGGGGACCACACTGCTCACGCGGGGGGTGCACGGGCACGAGGAGATCCCGTTCAATATCCTGATTGCGGCGGATGGTCCCCGCAGCACCATCGGCCGTCTGTTTGGGATGGAACGGGCGAGGGTGTTCCTTGCCGGCATCCAGGCGGATGTGCCGTACGAGTGTGACCCCCGGTTTGTCGAACTGTATCCTGATGCATCGCCGGAATTTTTCGGCTGGGCGATTCCCACAGCCCACGGGCGTGTCCGCATCGGCCTGTGCGGGCAGACAAAGGTGCCTGAACGGTTCGCCGCATTTGTAAAAAAGTTCAGCCCGAACTGCACCCATCTCGTTACCGGTACCCTCCCGCTCGGGCTGATGCCAAGGACATACGGGCAGCGCACATTGTTCGTGGGCGATGCTGCCGGGTTTGCAAAACCCACCTCTGGTGGCGGGGTGTATACCGGCATCCGTTCCGCACGGCATGCGGCGGCAGTGGCAGTGGCAGCCTGCGGGCAGGGCAGGTCTGATGATGCAACCCTTGCTGATTACGAGCGGCGGTGGAGGGAAGACATCGGGCGTGAACTTGAACTGGGGTTCCGGATCTTCATGATGCGGCAGAAGATGGCACCGGATGAGATCGGTGCACTGGTACGGGTGCTCAACGATCCGGCGATCCTCCCGACCATCGTGCAGTACGGGGACATGGACCGGCCGGGGGTGCTCGTCAAAAAACTGATGCAGAACAGAGCGATGCTCCCGTGCCTGGGGCCGATCATCAAAACAGGGTTGCGCTCACTGTTTTGGTAACCGGCACCCTGCCTGAAACGTGCGGTGTCTTACCTGCCGGAATTCCCTTGTTTTCCCCCCAGGATGTCCGGGCGGACTTTCTGGAGGAAGGTGACTACAAAGCCGGTGATGATCGCCTCAAGTGCCGCGACCGCGAGGTTGATGGCGACGACCAGCGAGAGCCCGGCAAGGATCGTGGCGGAGCTCTGGGTGACGCCCTGCACACCGGAGATGATGATGATCCCAACCATCACGATGGTGCCGCACACCAGCGCTCCAAAGGTCGCGGCGGCGGCACGGGCAAAGGGGCTTTTTGTAATTTTTCCAAGCACGGAAAAGAGACAGAAGGCAACCAGCACCTCGGAGATATTTACCAGCGTATTTGCCCCGATCATGCTCCAGCCGCCGTGCCCGACCGCCGCGGCCATGATGTTGACGACAAAAACAACCAGGCAGCCGGCAGCCGGACCCGTGAGGATGCCCACGAGCGGGGTTATGGTGAGGTGGACACCGCCGGCGACGGGGATCTCGATCTGGAAGATGGCAAATGCGGCAGCGGTGCAGAATGCGGCAATGGTGATCTTCCTGCTGTCGGTTTTTTCCCCGGACCGCAGCAGGTACAGCGAGATGCCGACCAGGATGACTGCGGCTGCCCACCAGACAATCACCCAGAAGATGGAGAACGATCCGTCCTCAAGGTGGATATGCGCCATACACAACCGACTGTTCTCGTGTTCGCATCTGCAGTCCTCTTCTTCCCACTCTTAATCACCGATTGAAAATATTAAGGTTCTGAAAAAGTTGGGCTCACTCCAAATCTCTTTCATTTCATCCCTTGGGATTTTTCCGCAGGACAAAAAGAAGTTCTTCCAATCGGATCGGATGGTCGTGCGGTTCAATGCCGTGCAGGGCACAGTATTCGAGATAGACACGGACGACCTGCGGGACTTTCAGCCCGGCATCTGCAATCAGCGCCGGATCATAGAAGACCTCTGCCGGCGTGCCTTCGGCAAAGACCGAGCCGTTTTTTACCAGGCAGATCCTGTCAGCGACCCGTGCGGCAAAGTCGAGGTCATGGGTGGCGATCACGACACTGATGGAAAAGCGCTCCCTGAGACCGGTGATCAGGGTTTCGATCCGCTCCGAATGGACCGGGTCGAGATCCGAGGTCGGTTCATCGAGCGCAATCACCTTCGGTTTCATGGCGAGGATGCCGGCAATCGAGACCAGCCTCTTCTGCCCGCCGCTTAAGTAGTTGGGCAGCTTGTGCACAAGGTCCGCGGCCCCGACCGCTTCGAGCGCCCTCATCGCTGCCACCTTCGCTTCATCCACTGGCATCCCCATGTTGAGCGGCCCGAACATTACATCGTCCAGCACGGTCGGGGCGAAGAGCTGGTCGTCAGAGCGCTGGAAGACCACGCCCACCTCCTTCCAGAGATCGGACTGCTCACCGCCTGTGATTGAACGACCGTTCACCCAGATCTCTCCCTCTGACGGGGTGAGGATGCCGTTTAAGTGCTCGATCAGCGTGGACTTGCCCGAGCCGTTGGGCCCGCAGAGCGCGACGATCTCGTTTTTGAGTACAGAGAAGCACATGCCGTGGATGCCGACACTGCCGTCGGGATAGGTGTGGCTCGCGCAGTCGACATGGATCAGTTCCCGTTCACGGTCGATGGGCGGGCAGTGCGGGGCGTGCGGGTCCCTGCGGATCACGGTCATCGTCTACCAGCCCCTGGTATTGGGTACCATCCACACGACAATGGCAATGATGAGCGAGAACGCACCGAGCACGCCGTACCCCACGAATCCGGGTCGCGGAATGGCTGTCCCGGCAGCGTATGATCCATGGTATCCGCGTGCGATCATCGCCGTGTGGACGCGCTCCGCCCGCTCGAACGAGCGGATGAAGACGAGCGCGAAGACTTCGGCGAAGATCCGTCCCTGCATCCGGATGGACCGGACAAGCCCGCCGCCCCGTGAGCGCACCGCCTTGAGCATCGAGCCGGTCATCGCAAGGGTCAGAAACAAAAACCGGTATGCCATTAAAAAGATCTGGTCGAGCGGCGAGGGGAAGATCCGAAAGATCATGCCGGCGAAATGCTCGTATTTTGTCGTCATCAGGAAAAACAGGGAGTACGTGACCGAGACCAGTGCCTTGAGGAGCAGGGTGAATACGAGCAGGACGCCATTATCGGTGAGCGCGATCGTGACACCGGCAACCGCAAACGAAACGATTGGTGTCCCGGGTTCGCTCCACGCCAGAAGCCCGACCAGCGAGAGGACAAAGAGCACAGGCAGGGCGCACCATGCAAACAGTTTTTTTATCGGCAGACCTGCGAGATAATACACCGCGAGGATGGCGATGTACAGGCCAGAGCAGATGGCAAGGCTGCGGGTGAGCGTGATCAAGAGGATCACGAGCACGAGCCCGCCCAGTTTTGTCCACGGGCTCACCTTCGAAAAGAAGGAATCATTCCGCTCGGCGTACGAGGTGATCAGGTCAAGGTCCGGTATGTGCTGCGAGACCATCGTGGCGCTCATCCTTAACTCCTCCTTCCGGTGCTCCCTGTTTTATGAAAGAATACGATAATCCTGCATGCATCTCACGAATCAGCCTGCCCGGTCATGCACCCCGCATCGTGCGTGATCTCCCCGCAGATCCCATGGCTGGGGTGTCCCATCGCGCGGCACATCGTGTCGATTGCTTCCCGGGACACGAGGCTCTCGAACCGCGAGACCTCGCGGCATGCCTGTTCATCGGAAAGCCCGTACCGGACCAGCGCGAGGCTGAGGATCCGGTGGCGTTTTATGAAAAACTCCGCGTGCTGTTCTCCCGGTCCTGTAAGACAGACGCCGTGGTACGGCCGGTGGGAGAGTAATCCGGCATCTGCCAGTTCGCCGATGGTCTTGGTGATGGTGGACGGGTCAACATGAAACCGGGATGCAATGTCACTGGTCTTTACCGTGCCGCCCCGTTCGAAAATGTATTTGAGGTACTCGACTTTCTTTGGCGAGATTTCGAGACCGTCACTGTTCTCCATATTCCTTGGTTATGCAACGATCCAGAATAATGTTTGGTATGGCACCAACATTGTTCGATCCTCCCCAAAATTCGTGGTACCAGTGAGCAGGGATACCAGTGTGATGACAACGTGCAATCCCCTTTCTGGTGGCGGTGGTGTGCCGGCCAAAAACATTCATTCCACCGGCCTGGACTCCGGAACAGGGGGGTGGAGATTTTCTCTGTTCCCTGCATCCGACCAGTGCACCGGACAGCCCTTTTTTTTTGGTCCGGTGCGAAAAGCCGGTACAAAGCATACAAGAACACCAATCCCTGACAGATACCCTCATCCCCGGCCCGCCCGGATCATCCTGCTTTGAACCTTCGTGAAGAGAGCAATCCTGCATTATTATATGGGATGAAGTGACAATCACCGAACAGGGATCTCTGTGAAGAACCGGCACGACATCATCATCCTCGCCATCATCCTTGGCTTGGTGCTTCTCTCTGCGGGGTGCACCCGGGCCCCGTTGGGAGCGGAGCCTTCGGTTACCGCCCCGCAAACTGCCATATCAGATCCGGCTGCGGCGTACTGCACGGACATGAACAACCGCCTCGAAATCCGGAAGAACCCCGACGGGAGCGAATACGGGGTCTGCATCCTTGCTGACAGCACTGAATGCGATCCATCGGACTATTACCACGGCACATGCCCTGCGTCCACCACTCCGGAGTCCCAGAACTTGGATACGGGGGCGGCAATCTCGGATCCGGCTGCGGCGTACTGCAC
>CAIULN010000007.1 GCA_903900025.1 uncultured Methanomicrobiales archaeon
GGACACCGTGCCGCAGCTCGCATGAATCGAGGTGCGAAGCATGAGATTCGGAAAGAAGAAAATCTTCGCTGAGTCGAATCCCGCAGGGATGAGACTGGAGAAGAACGAAGTTCTTCGCTGAGGTGAGAATGATGGTGGACAACGAAATCATCATAATGGCAGCGTTCCTGGGACCGAGCATCTCCGGATGCGAGGTGGAGAAGATCGCAGCTGGTCAGACCCGGAGGGGATGACCATGGAGAATGAAATTCTCATCACTGTGATCTTCGTTGGCGCAGGACTGCTCGCCTACGTCATCATCCCCGGGCTCCTCGTTATGTGGGACCGGGTGCTCGATCACATGGAGGATCGGGGCAATGGAGGCAACAACCCAAAGTAATGCGATATGAACAAAAAGGGGCAGGGGCAAGACCCCTGCTCCTACATCCTTTTCCCGATAGTTTTTTTAAAAAAATGCACGATTGACCGTGAATTGTATTCATAAAGATCGATTGAAAATTCCCAATCAGGTGTTGTTCTGGGCAATTTTGTCCGTGTCAATGACTTCATCAACAAATGTTGTCAACTGGACGAGCACATCCGGATCCAGCCCTTTTTCCACCGCAAGAAAGATCCCGGCAAAATTGAGCAACCGGAGTTTGTTGGTGACAAAGTGAATGAACTTGGTAATATTCTGCGAGGATATGTAAATGAGCATGGAATTGACACAATCAAGGAGCAGACAGACTTTTTTTCCCTGGAGCTCTTTGAGTGTCTCTGTGACCGCAATACCGAGATCGGTTAAGTTCCCCGGGTTGCTCACGAACCGACAGTTCTTCAGGGGCAGGGGGTCATGGCCCATGGCGTATTTTGTCACAGCATCGACAAAATAAATCCGATCGATCGGGACCCCGTTCTGTTCATAGTTCTTTTTTAAGATGTCGCAGAGCTGGTTTGTGGTGATCACAAGGACGTAATAATCTCTGACAACAATCGTTTTGATGAGCTCAATATTTTTATTCCGTATGTCGGCTGCCGATGCCATGATGAGATACAAAGCGTGATCCTTCATGTCCGGTATGGTATAACCCAAGGGACTCACCTATTCTGTGAGAAACTTTTTCGATGCGGGGGGTATCTCCCCAAAGCCATCAACGATCGTCTTGTTCAGGTCCAGGATATTCTGCCGGATCTGATCCATATTTTTTACCTGGAACTGGAGCTGGGGGACCAGCCGCTCACGTTCGATCTCCCCTGCTTTAATATCCTCAACAAGGTTCGCAATATTCTGCCGGACGACCTCGACCGGGGTCTTCAGTCTCATGGCAGCTTCTTTGATATAGACAAGGTACCGCTCGTTGCTCTCCCTGAGTGCCGCCTCTGCTCTCTTCAGATCGGTGATATCCCTGCCTTCCGGAATAAGAAAAACAGCATTGCCGGCTTCATCCACGACTGCTTTTAACGAGAAATCAACGGAATGGAGAGTTCCATCGGCTGCGGGGTGGGTCGCTTCAAACCGCACGAATTCCCCTTTTGCAGCGTTCTTTACAGCGGCACGCAGTCTCTCCTGCAGTTCCGGGGAGTGGCTCCACCAGGGAGTCTCCCAGAATGGCTTTCCCAGTACATCTGATTCTTTAACTCCACTGAATTTCAACGCTGATTTGTTTGCCTCTATGAGTGTGCCATCAACCGTCATCATCCCGATAAACTGGAATGTCTGGTCAAAGAGAGCCCGGACCTTTTTCTCACTCTCCTGTAAGGCTCCCTCAGCCTTTTTGTGCTCCTCAGACAAGATCCCGACAAGGATTGTGACGATGACAAACATTGCCGATCTCAGGAGCGGTGCCCAGAGGGATTCATTGAACATAAAATATCCGATACCAAGGTGGGTGGCGGCAAGACATACGGCGATGATGACTGCTTTTCTCTGGTACCAGATGGCGGCAAGAACAAGCAGTACATAAAAGAAATGGGTATACCCGATGGAAACGCCAAGGTAGATGTGCATTATTATTTCAAGAAAAACGCAAAGAACCGTCAGAATTGAGAGCGTTACTATCTTCTTATTTTCATCCATATCCCGAGCTGTAAATGGTTCCATGTCATCCCGCCTTCATTTTTCCTGCAGATTATGTAATATTTCCCCTTGGAATAATGATATTACTTGCTGTTATCCGATGGCATGAATCCTGACTCCGGAGCTCAACCTCTGAACATGGCGTGAACCCGGGCGCCGGTATTCATCGGCACAACGATCAGGAACGTGAAGCAGTTCAGAACACCCCGATAAACCGGGATAGTACAGGGATCCTCTAAAAAAAGATCCCGGTTAAAACACAGAAAAATAAGATGGGCCGGTCGTAATGGTATGCCTGGTTTCTACGTTATACCTGCATTCTTGACAATCCTGTTCATCTCGTCGATTACGGGCAGCAGCGACGGGGGAATTGCCGTGTCCTCGGTCGTGACCGTCTTGCCATGGTAGCTGATCGAGTACGTGATCAGGTCATTGCCGCCACGCGGGGCCGGGTAATTTGCCACGAGAAGGGAGAACTGGCTCTCGTCAAACAAGCCCGAGATCCTCTCGATCCCGGATGCATTCAGGACAATTGCCCTGCTGCCGGCTTTTGTGGAGGCAACCGCCGCACCGTTGTCAAAGATGACCAGCCGGTCGTCAAACCCTGCAATACCGCCGGCCCGGTAATAGTCCACAAAAACGGCAGGTGCCGGCGGGCGTGACACGGGGGGGGTCTTCGCACCAAGGCATCCGGTACAGGAAACGCCGATCAAAATCAGGCAGATCAACGATCCTGCCATCCATCGGTTGATGTATATCCCCTCCTCGGCCAGGTACCCCGATCTCAGGGCATGGGATCAGATCTGCAGTATCTCCGGTTTTGCCGGCTGGGCGGCCATCCTGCGTTCCGGCAGCACCTCTTCGAGGGCTTTTATCAGGTTGTCCACTCTTTCATTGTTGAACGCTGCACGGAATGCGGCCAGTTCGACGGCATTCATCAGCATGATACCCTTCTTTTTCATGGGGACACCATGTTCATTGATCGGGTTGATGTCGATGGCAAGCGATGCCGGGCGGTTCTTGGTCTTCGGGAGCCGGATGATGGAAACGCCCTTCACACTGGTCGGTTTGCGTTCCCAGTCCTGTCCTTCATCGATAAATGTCCTGAGCTGTTCTGACAATTCCATGAAAAGAATTTATGATTTATATATTAAAATGCTATTCGTTGCGATGCGAAGGTGAGCTTCCGGCTCAGCACATGGCTTTGGGACAATCGCCATCACGCACGTGTACTGCCGGGGAAACACCCCCGAGTTGCGGTACCCATGGAAAAGCACAAGGGGATGGAATGAGTTTTTTTTAAAAAGCCGATCTTTTTGCAGGTACGATGAGCCCCACCGACAGGGTGGAAGCGCACCCATGATGAACGCTAAATAGGTTTGGAATCGATTGCTGTACGGACTTGTGCCCCATGCCTGTGCTGTCGCTTGACCAGAACCAGCCGTTCTCCCTTGACCTGACGCTCTCCTGCGGGCAGGTATTCCGCTGGGACCGGGAACCGGACGGATGGTGGTACGGTGTTGTCGGCAGCCGGGTCATTAAGGTCAGGCAGGACGGGACATCCCTGACGTTTAAGGGCGCACCTCCCTCGTTCATCCGGCAGTATTTCTCGCTCGATATGGATCTTGATGCGGTCACTGCATCCTTTGACCGCGACCCGTTCATCCATGACGCCATTGTACGGTGCCGCGGCCTCCGCATTGTCCGCCAGCCGGCATGGGAGTGCCTGATCTCCTACATCTGTGCGACCAACTCGAATATCCCGATGATCAGAAGGAGGATCTCCCATATTGCGCAGACCTATGGCAACCCGCTCGAATGTGAAGGCAGGACCTATTTTGCATTCCCCGGACCCGCATCGCTTGCCGCCACCTGCACATCGGCACTCTCCGGCTGCAAGCTGGGCTACCGCTCGCCCTACGTGCTGAAGACCGCCTGTGATATTGCTGATGAGGAGGGCTGGCATGATTCCATCGCCTCATTACCGTATGAACAGGCACGGTCCGCGCTGATGAAGCTCCGGGGGGTCGGGCCGAAGGCAGCGGACTGCATCCTCCTCTTTGCATTCCAGAACTACGAGGCGTTCCCGGTCGACGTCTGGATACGCCGGATCATGGGGGAGCACTACATAAAAACACTGGGCAGCGGCTCATCCCTCACCGGCTGGGAGTATGACACGATCCGCAGGTTTGCCCAAAAGCACTTCGGTGAATTCTGCGGCTATGCGCAGGAGTACCTCTTTGCCTCACGACTGGACTGACCAAAAAAAGTATCCGGATTACGTCCCGATGTCCCAGCTGCAGAGGTAGGCTTTCTGTTCTTTGCTCATCTCATCGATGGCAAGCCCGAGGGACGAGATCTTGAGGCGCGCCACCTGTTCATCAATCTCCTGCGGGACTTCATAGACTCCCCCGGTGAGATCTCTCCCGTTCTCTGCGATATACCGGGCACAGAGCGCCTGCAGGGCGAAGCTTAAGTCCATCACCTCGATGGGATGCCCCATGCCTTTGGGGGTGGCAAGGTTCACGAGCCTTCCTTCTGCAAGGACATGAATGGACTTTTTCCTGATGACAAAGGTCTCGATGCCGTCCCTCCGGATGACCCTGTCGGCGTACTTTGCGAGGTAATCCATGTCGATCTCGACATTGAAGTGGCCGGCATTGGCAAGGATCGCCCCGTCCTTTAATTTTTTAAAATGGCGGGCGGTGATCACGCTGGTGTTCCCGGTTGTCGTGATGAAAATATCCCCGGCTTCTGCTGCCTTGTCCATGGTCATGACCATAAACCCGTCCATGTGGGCTTCGAGCGCCCGGCGCGGGTCAACTTCCGTGACGATGACCTTTGCCCCGAGGCCGTGCGCCTTCCGGGCAAGCCCCCTCCCGCAGTAGCCGTACCCGGCGACCACCACATATTTCCCGGCGACCAGCGTGTTGGTCGTTATCATGATGGAGGAGAGAGCGCTCTCCCCGGTGCCGTGGACGTTGTCAAAGAACCGCTTCATCGGGGTGTCATTGACCGCGATCACCGGGAACTCGAGTTTCCCTTCCGCTGCCATCGCCCGGAGGCGGTGGATGCCCGTGGTCGTCTCCTCGCAACCTCCGATAATGTTTTTTATAAGGTCGCGCCGTTTCGTGTGCAGGTAGTGGATCAGGTCCATCCCGTCATCGATGGTGATGGCGGGGGAGGCAGAGAGCACCTTTTCAATCGCCGCATAGTACTCCTTCACCGTGCACGCACGCTTTGCGTAGCAGTGAACGTTTTTGATGCGGTTGAGCGCTTCTGCCACGTCATCCTGCGTCGAGAGCGGGTTGCAGCCGGTGATGTGTACCGTGGCACCGCCCGCTGCAAGGGCAGAGACAAGGTTTGCCGTCTTTGCCTCCACATGCAGCGCCATCCCGACCGTCATGCCGGCAAACGGTTTGTCCTTTGCAAACTGTTTCTTTATCGCGGCGAGCACCGGCATGTACTGCGCCGCCCATTCGATCTTCAGTGTTCCCGAATCCATCATCGCACCACGCGGCAGAAAAGGCCCTGCGGCCCTGCCCTGAATTTACGTACCATATCATTGGGCACCCGGCAGGACATAAAAACTCGCACGGCAGCAGAGAAAATTAGAAGCACCGGGTAGTCGCAGTCTTGTACCATGGTACTTACCAAGCGGATCATCCCGTGCCTTGACTTAAAGGACGGCAGGGTCGTCAAAGGGACGCACTTTGTGGAACTGCGTGACGCGGGCGACCCCGTCGATCTTGCCCAGCGGTACAACGAACAGGGTGCCGACGAGGTCGTCTTTCTGGATATCACCGCATCCAAGGAGAAGCGCGGCATCATCATCGACCTGATCAAGCGGGCCGCTGACCAGCTCTTCCTGCCGCTCACGGTGGGTGGCGGCATCCGGACGCTTGCAGATATCCAGCAGATCCTCCGGGCCGGCGCTGACAAGGTCAGCATCAATACCAGTGCCGTCCATGACCCGTCGCTCATCTCAAAAGCGGCGCAGTCGTTCGGGACCCAGTGCATCGTTGTTGCGATGGACGTGCGGCGGAACTTCACACCAAACCCCAGCGGGACCCCGATCGTACTTCCCCATGGCGGGACCTGCTGGTACGAGATCGTCATCTATGGCGGGAGCAAGCCGACGGGGATCGATGCGATCCAGTGGGCAAAGGAGGCAGAGGTGCGGGGGGCAGGTGAGATCCTCCTCACGAGCATGGAGACGGACGGGACAAAAAAAGGGTTTGACATCCCGATCACCGCGGCAGTATCAGAAGCCGCGGGCATCCCGGTCATCGCGAGTGGGGGGGTGGGGACGCTGGACCATTTCTACGAGGGGTTCACCGCGGGAAAGGCAGACGCCTGCCTTGCGGCAAGCGTCTTTCACTATGGTGAATTCACCATCCGCGAGGTCAAGGAATATCTGAAGGAACGCAATATCCCGGTACGGCTGTAAGGTCAAGTTCGAACGCTGCGACGGGGTGCTCAAGCTCGAAAGCGTTCAGCACCGCAGGGTGGACCTCGCCAAACACCCCCACCGTCCTCCCATTCACCCTGACATCTCCCCTCCTGCCCCCGATGAATGCCGGGTCTGCGGATTCGGCAACGGAATAGACAAGGGACAGTTCGTGCGCGAGCGCGTCCATACACGCGTATGCTTCCGAGAAGTCCGCCGAGGCATGGCAGCTGACCCCCGCAACCTTCTGGCTGGTCACCAGCCCCTCTACGACATCCCCCGTGGCAAAAAGCTTCTGCGGCAGTTCACGGTGCCTGTTTGCCTGCAGCATCTCCATGAGGAGGGGGAGGATGTCGGTGCGGATGACCGTGTGTTCCTCGCTGATGGGGTGCATGATGCAAAGCGGGAGCGATGACCGCGGGCGCTGCATCATGTCATAGAGCACACGTTCATTGGTGAGGGTAAACGGCATCATCTCCAGAAAGCCCAGCCCGGCAAGGATCGCCCGCACCGTTCCCCCGAGGACTCGTGCCGGGTGGGCGCTCCCGATGGTGAAGGTCTCCGAGATCCGTGCGGGGAACCTGTCGTACCCATACGCGATCGCGACATCCTCAAAGATGTCCCAGTCATGCATGATATCGGCGCGGTAGCAGGGGACCTGTACACGGACGTTCCCTTTTCCGGCGGGCTGTGCCGCAAAGCGCATCTTTTCCAGCAGCTGTGCGATCCCTTGTGCAGAAAGCTCGATCCCAAGAAGGTCACAGCACTCGCGGACACTGACGGTGCGTTCGGACGGTGCAAGCGACGGCACCCGCCTGCCGTTGATCTCCACGCTCCCGATGGTTGCGCCACCGTCTGCCATTGCAGTGCAGATGATATTGACCGCCATAGTGACCGCTTTTGCATCCGTTCCCGTGGTATCGAGGAGGATATTGTGTGTCTTTTCGGTCACCCGCGTCAGCTCCCCGTTGATGATCGGCGGAAATGAGAGCACGTTGTCATTGGCATCCACGATCAGTGGGAAGAGAGGGAAATTTTTGACAATGCCGGCATAGTCCCTGCCCTTGGGATGTTCTGAGAGGATCTCGTCCATGGACATCTCGCGGTCAAAGTCGAGGGGTACGAACCTGCGGGTCCGGGGAGATGCGATGTACCGGAACGGCGGCGTTACCGCATCAAGGTCATGGATGCCGATGGCGACCTTGCTCCTCCCCCGCCCGACAGCCCAGTGGAGGGCTTCCTGCAGGCCCATGACCGAGACGATTGACTCCTCATCAAACGAGACCCCCGTTATGACCGCGGAACCAAGGAACGGGCGGATGTCTGACAGGTTCGGGTCAACGGAAAATGAGATCCCTGACGGTTGTACCGTGTATGATGGCAGGCCTGTCTCAATTTCGAGAAACCCCCGCATAGCCCGTGCAACGCCCTCCACCGAGAAGAGATCGGGGCGGTTGGGGAAGAACTCCACGTCTGCATGGTCATCTTCGACCCGTTCCACCTCGGACCCGATCATGGGAAGGCGCTGCAGGATCGTCTCTTTGTCCGCCCCGGTCAGCCGTTCAAGGTACCGGTACGGGAGGGTGATAATCGCCATGTCAGACCTCACCCCCTGACTTCGGTCTCTCCGGCCGGTAGACCGGGCTCTTTCGGATCCAGTTGATGTCGCTCCTGTAGAGCAGCCGGAGGTCTTTTAACCCCAGCCTGAGCATCGCAACCCGGCTCACGCCAAGGCCCCACGCGAGTACCGGGTACCGGATCCCGAACGGCGCGGTGACCTCCTGCCGGAAGATGCCGGCACCGCCCATTTCCACCCAGCCCAGCCCGTCGACCCAGACCTCCGGCTCGACCGAAGGTTCCGTGTACGGGAAGTACCCGGGCCGGAAGCGGACGCCCTCAAACCCCATCCCCTGGTAGAACTCCTTTAAGAACCCAAGCAGGTGGGTGAACCCGACACCCTTGTCCATGACGATTCCTTCGAGCTGCTCAAACTCCGGTGTATGGGTCGGGTCGATCGCTTCGCGGCGGTACACCCGGTCGATGCAGAAGGCTTTCACCGGAGGTTCGGGATGTGCGGCGAGGTGCTGGATGGAGAGGCTTGTCGTATGGGTGCGCAGCACGCACTGCTCCGCTTTTTCTTTCTTCCAGACACCGCCCCAGCCGGTGGACGTCGTGTCCCCGCCGTTCTCGTGCATGGCCTTCACGCTCTCCCAGCAGCCGGGAAGTTCCATGCATTCTTTTAAGTAAAACGTGTCCTGCATCTCCCGGGCAGGATGGTCCTGCGGCTGGAAGAGTGCATCGAAGTTCCAGAACGAGCTCTGGACAAGCCCGCCGTGGATCTCGGTAAAGCCCATCTCGAGGAAGATCTGCCGCATCCCTTCGATGAGCCGCTGGTACGGGTGGCTCTTGCCGCAGTAGACGACTCTGGGGAGCTTGTCCACCCGGTATTTGCGCAGGTTTGCATCTCTCCATGCACCGGAGATGATCTGCTCGCGGGTGAGCGTCCCGATCTCTTCGCGCAGGTCGAGCCCCGCGTCCACCATCAAAGTACCTTCATCAGTGATAGAGAGGATGTTGCGGATGGTTTCGATCTCTTTTACGAGACCGCGTTTCACCAGTTCCTGAGTCCTTTGTTCTCCCGGCTGCGGATTTTTAAGGGCGGCTTCATCTTCTGCGGTGGTCGCGCCCACATTTTTTGTGACGATACCTTTTGTCACCGTGATGAGCCCTTTTTTTCTAAGCTGCCCAAAGCCAATCTTGAACGCAGCAAGTTCCTGGAGACTAAAAAGAGTGGTATCGTTGCCAATCGCGTTCAGGACTTGTGTCTCGGGAAGCCCCTTTTCTAAATAATTTCTTCCTTCGTCAGTGTATTCCAGTTTTTTAGTCACCTTCCTTCGGACATCCGCAAGACCCCGGTCCTTTCCAAGGAGCGCCCACTGCACTACGGCCTCGGGAGTTGCATCCAGCATCTGTGCGAGATGTAAGGCATCCGCTTCCTTCTCTTTTGCGAGCGCAGCAAGCAGCCTCTTCTCATTCTGTGTCAGTTCCACGATCCTCACACCTCAATCTTCTCTGCTGCCGCATCCATCTTTTCCCTGAAATCTTTCATGAACGAGACAACCCGCTCCGCGGTATCCTTCTTGCACTGCCCGCAGGTGATCGCACCGCTGACACAGTTGCTGCGGATCCCTGCAAGTTCCAAATCATCAGTCACCATGTGAAAGAGGTTCAGCAGGTAGAGCGAGCACTTGTCCGGCTCGCCCCCGAGGCGCTTCTGCTCCTCAAGTGTCATCCTCCCGCCGGTGATCCCGCTCATCACCTTCTTTCTCATCGTCGCCTCGGGTTCGTAGAACGAGATGGTGCTCTCCGGGATGCTGCTCGACATCTTCCCTCCGGTAAGCCCCGGCATGAAGATATGGTAGGTGGACGACGGGGTGAAGAAACCGAACCCCCCATGCGCGATCTCGATACTACGGACTTTCTGGCTGACGTCAGCGCAAGGCAAGCCCCGGATGTCAACGTGGCCCTCGTATTTCTTTGAACCGGCAAAGGCTTTGTGCACGGCGTTCAGTGCTGCATCGGGTGCGTTCTTTGACCGCACGCTGACGTACCCGTCCCGTTCCTCAACCGTGAACATCCGCATCTTGTGGGCGACCCCCCGGGTCAGGCGGATGTGGGGGTCCTGGTCTATACCGACGGGAACAAGCGTTGGTGCGGGTGCACGGTCGACCTGCGGGTAGAGGATATCGGCGACCTGCGTGATGACGCTTTCCGCATGGGCAAGGTCGGTCTCGGGCGAGAACCCGTAAATCGCGGTCAGCTCCGAGAAGTTCACCTTGGTCGCAGCCTCAAACGCAAGGTCTTTTAACCGCTCATTTCTGCTCTGGAAGTACGTCGTCCCCTCAAACCCCAGCGCGTACAGGCAGGAGAGGTACTCCTTGCCCAGCTCCCTGCACTTCTCCCACGGGGTCCCGCGGACCGCATGCGCCTCCCGGTCGGCAATGGTGACGTACCCGTTGCCTCCCTGCTGCACGTGCCACACGACCTCCTTCATCACCATCAGGTGGCCGAGGTGGGGGTGCCCGCTCGGCATAAAACCGGTCAGGATATGGAACGGGGTCTTGTCCCTGATAGCGGTTGCGATCTGCCGGTAGTCCCGCTGCCCGACTACGATCCCCCGCCTCATGAAATACGGGATTTCAGGGAGGTCAGACAGTGCGGGGCCGATGGGTTCGATACCGAACTCTGAAAAGAGTTTTTCGACATCGATGGCCTGGTTGCTCGACCAGGGATTGATCTCGTCTGCCATGATGAGCGCTCACAGTTTGATTCTGGCGAATTCGATGTACTGGATTCCTGTTGTATATACACAGGCAAACAACATCTTCTTTTTGACAGAATGGGCAAGGCGCACAGAACGCGAGATCGTGCTCATGGGCATGCCGGCACCCGTTTCCATCGCATGGACGAGCATCTCTGAATGCGCTTTCCCGCCCGAGTAGACGCGGAAATGGTGTCCGAACTTGTAACCCGTCTTCGGAATATACCCGCGGCCCCTCAGGTCGGCGTAGACCTTTGACTTGTGCAAAAATTCGCTGTCGCTTTCCACTGCCCTGCTGAAGATCTCCTCCGCAGACACCTTTTTTTCATCGGCTGTTATTGAGAGAACGTCAATACCTGCAAGGTAGAATGTCTCCAGAGGTGAGAACAACAGCCGGGCTTCATCCAGCCGGCTGCCAAACCACGCCTGCTCGAACGGGGACCCGGGAGGGATTTTTGCCATCACTGACCTGCCCGCAAAAACCCCGCCAATGGGCGGGAACTGCACCGCGGCAGGGATTGCAGGGAGATTCTGGATCTTGATCTCATAATAGGTCAGCTCGTCCTCATCGTCGACAACGGCAAGCAGGTACAGTTTGCGCATGTTGTGGGCGGTGGTCACTTCCTCCATGAGCTCACTGAACCGGATCGGGTCGCGTTCCGAGAGCACCCGGACAAGGTAGAGCGATTCTCCCGTGCCGGGCCGCTGCCCCCGCTTGAAGACCCGGAAGTCGTGGGGGCCGGTCTGCACAGCATAGCCGCGTTCGCGGATATCCCGGTAAACGAGAAAGCTGCGCACGACATCGGGCTGTTCTGCAAATACTGCGAGGAACCGGTCGAGATCAAAGCCCTCGATCTCGATCTTTCCCCGCTGCAGAAGGTAGATCGCCTCCTGCGGGGCGAGCCGCAGGCTTTCCCCTTCCCTGCGCCCGAACCCACCCTGATCGTAGAGTGCCTGCCCGTCCCGTCCGCAGCGCACGGACGCCCCGTCAAATACCGCTTTCACTGCTCAGGGTATTAGCACTGCCCGGTATAAAGAAAATGGGGAATGATCGGGACCCTTTCATGGATCAGCAGGATGCGATGATCCCCACCTGACCCCCGGGGTATTCCCCGCGGGTTATTGGTGTTCTTTTGCTACCTGGAACGTGCCGGGTGGAACGACGATCTCAAACCGCGCCCCCTTGCCGGGGAACCCCGTTTCCATGATGATCATCCCCGTGATCGCCAGGATCTCCCGGGCCAGAAACAGGCCAAGCCCGGTATGTTTGCCGAACCCCTGGTTGAAGATCATGCTTTTTTCCTTTGCGGAAATTCCGACCCCGTCGTCCTCGATAATCCAGACAAGCTCCTCGCCCTGCCGGTGGTACGAGGTGCGGATGGCCGTGACATGTTCGCCATAGCGCAGCGCGTTATCGGTGATGTTATAGATCACCCGTACCAGGAGGGGATCGGCATAAATGCGGAGCCCGGAGAGGTCGGTTTTCACCTGCACGCTGCCCAGTTCCAGCTGGGATACCGCCTTTTCAAACAGCCCTTCCATTTCCTGCCATTCCGGGGCTTTTACACCGAGATCCTGGTAATCCCGGGTGAACTGGATCTGGTCCTGGATGATCTGGATGGTGGCATCAATCTTTTTGATGAAATCTTCCAGTTTGTCGCGGTCGTGCACCATCTTGGCAAACCCGAGGTAGCCCAGCACAATGGTCAGCTTGTTGAGGATATCGTGCCGGGTCACGCTGGACAGCAGGTTCAGTTTCTGGTTTGCCAGCATGAGCGCTTTTTGCGAGCGTTTGCGGTCGGTGATATCACGGATGAAGGAACAGACATAGGTTGTCTTGTCATATTCGAAATAATCGCTTGTCACCTCGACAGGAAATTTCTCCCCGTTCTTTTTTGTATAGGTGGTCTCAAATGGCAGGGGATCGGATGCCACCTTTGACGTCAGATAACCCTTCCAGAGTGCGAGGGATACTGATGTATCGATATCGAAAATGGTTATGCTGTCAATCTCCGCTCTGCTGTACCCGAGCATCGCGCAGCATGCGTTATTGGCATAGACGACCAGTCCTTCACCATCGAACCACAGGATCCCTTCGGCTGCACGTTCGACGGCAAACTGGGTGATCCGTGAACGGCTCTCACTTTTCCGCAGGTCCTTTTCTGCCAGGCGGCGCCGTGACTTTTCGAGCACGATCACGATAAAGTCGGCAAGTGATACGGCAAAGTCCTGCTCCTCCATGTCCCAGGTACGGGGAGGGCCCCGGTGCTCAAAGCAGAGGGCCCCGACCACGTGCCGCCCCGAGCGGATCGGCACATCAAGCACCGAGGTGATACCCTGCGGGGCAAAATATCCCAAAGTGAATTCATGCGTATTCTCATCTTGTTGCGCATCGGCAGCCACGATCGTGCGGTTCTCCTGCAGTGAGGCAAAATACCGCGGGTAGTCAGCACCCTGCAGAGTCTCCCCCGATTCATGGGCATTCCTGCCCCGTGTATACGCGTCCCTGCAGACCAGTTCCCGGCCATCTGTAGAGAAGAACCAGATACTTGTCCGTTCGACGCCCAGGGTATCCCCGCCCGTTTCGGTGATCCGGTTCATCGCGTCCCGCAGGGTGGGGGGATCGGTGGTGGTCAGGTTGACCATGACCTTCTGGTACCTGAGCGCGCGCTCCGTCCTGCGCTTCAGTTCCTCTTCTACTTTTTTTTGCCCGGTGATATCGATCAGGGATGCGATGCTCTGCTTTGTGCCCGGGATCATGTCAATCGTCACCAGCATCGTATGGATTTCACCGGTTTTTGTTTTGAGCCGGAACTCGTACTGCCGGAGGGCCGCCTCCCTCTGTTCCCTGCGGAGACGGTGCTGGGCGAGCAGCCGTTCGAGGTCTTCTTGTACCACGAATTCGGTCCAGGACTTTTTGCTGCTGAGGTCTTCCCGGCTATAACCGGTGAGGTGTAAAAACTCGGAATTGGCAAGGCTGACAGTGGTATCCTCTTCAATAATGATCATGGCGGTGCCGGTGCTCTCGAACATGGTGCGGTACCGGCTCTCGCTCTCCCGTAACGCATGCTCTGCCCAAATACGTTCGGTAACATCATGCATTTCTACCTGGACGCCACGGAATTTTCCCTCCTCGATGATCGGGACACCCTGCGCTTCAAGTATCGCAGCACTGCCGTTTTTGCGCCTGATGCCAAATGTGATTTTTTCTGAAAAGTTCCCTTCGCGGTTCTTTGAAAGGGCACGTTGTATTTTCCCGATCCCATCCGGCGAAATCCCGATTTCATCATATCTGTGTCCGATGATCTCATCCCTCGAAAGACCAAGGATCGTCTGGACCGATGGGGAAACATAGACAGGGATATCGTGCTCATCGACAATCATGATCAGGTCAGAACTCCGTTCCGCGATCCTCCGGAAACGCTGCTCGCTCTCCTGCAATGCGATCTCCGCCTTCCTGCGCCGCACTGCCTGTTTTATTTTGTGCTCCAGCTCAACGAACTGCGATTTCGGGTCACCTCCCTTCTGCAGGTAAAAGTCAGCCCCGTTGTTGATCGCCTCGATGACCACCTCCTCCCTGCCCTTACCGGTGAAGAGGATGAACGGCAGGTCCGGGTTGCGGGATTTCACCTCCTTTAAGAGCGCGATCCCGTCCATCTCGGGCATCTGGTAATCGGAGACAACGGCATCGAACTTTTTTTTTGTGATCAGGTCAAGGGCCTGCGTAGCAGAGGGGGTGGTGTCGATCTGAAGTTCCCCGGATCGTTCGAGATACACTTTGCAGACATAAAGAAGCACCAGTTCATCGTCAACATACAGGACCGATATCATGGGGGGGTCTCATCCGCCTTGGAAATGGGTGTACCGCAGAATTCGTATCTGAATAACTATCGGATATATATCCAATAAATCTACGCCTTTGTTCCTCGCAAAAACCTGCAGGACACATGATGAGGTGGTCCCTGAACTGTGCAGCGTTTCCCTTGATACACAGAGGGACAGGGGGGCATCCGTTCGTGTACTGACCGATCATGACGGGCTGCAGACGTATTTATCGGGCGAGTGCCCGGACTTTTCTGATATTTCCTTCATCATTCTGCCGGATGTCCACCGGGGTTTCACAGATGAGGGGGAGGTCCCGGAAGACGGGGTTGTGGAGGAGAGACAAAAACCCCTCATCGCCGATATACCCTATACCGATGTGCTCGTGCCGGTCGAGCCCGCTCCCCCGCTCCCCTTTTGAATCGTTCAGGTGCACGCACTGGATCCGTTCCACACCGATGACCTCGTTGAGCTGCTGCATGGTATCTTGTATGCCTTCTGCGGTGCGCAGCTCGTAGCCGGCAGCAAACGCATGGCAGGTGTCAAAACACATGCCGATCCGCGATTTGTCTGAAAGCCCGTCGATAATCGACCGGATATGCTCAAAAGTACTCCCCACGCTGTTCTTCTCACCTGCCGTGTTCTCTAAAAGCAGCATGACGTCATTGTCGGATGCAAAGAGCGCAGTGTTGATTGCCGCGATGACCCGTTTTCTCCCTGCGGCAATCCCGTCACCAAGGTGATGGCCGAGGTGCGTGACACAATAGGGGATCCCGAGGTCTTTGCAGCGCCCGAGTTCTGCGGTGAGCGCTGATACGGACTGTTTGTATATCTCCTCCCTAGGGGAGGCGAGGTTGGGCAGGTAGGGCATATGATCGACAGGGAGCAGGCCGGTCGCAGTAATCTTTGCTGCAAAACCCCCGGTGTCACCGGCGCTGAGCGGCCTGAATGCCCAGCCCCTCGGGTTGCGCGAGAACATCTGGAAGACATCGCATCCTTTCGCCGTCGCCCGGTCGACCGCAGATTCGAGCGAACCTGCAATGGAGACATGAACACCGACCCTGACCATAGAGAGACCATCCATCTGAATATGGGTATCAGATGATCATACTCACTCAAACGGTATTAGGTGATTGGGATCAGGCCGGATATCCAAAAAAAAAACAGTGCCAGAAAGAACTACCGCATCGCAGATTTTTTCATGTCTGTTTGACTGATCAAACCCCGTCAGCAGGTCACATGAAGGACAGCGACATACTTCCCCTTCTCCTGCTCAACGAGCGGCAGGATCTCCGGCGTCGGCCTGATCACTGCATGGTGCCTTTTGAGGATCTCCTCCGCAGCAGGTGTCAGGGGAAGATCTCCATACTGCCCGGTACCGATGAACACCCTGTCAGGCCGCTCATCCAAAAAAAAACCGATCTCGGCGTCCGAAAGGGGCGTATGCCCGTAGTGCCCCTTCTCTCCTTTTGAGAGCTTCTTCTTTCGT
The DNA here is from genome assembly GCA_903900025.1 of uncultured Methanomicrobiales archaeon. Classification (GTDB taxonomy): domain Archaea; phylum Halobacteriota; class Methanomicrobia; order Methanomicrobiales; family Methanospirillaceae; genus MVRE01. The sequence goes on from CAIULN010000007.1 coordinate 16,139, forward strand.
CTGGTGATGGAACCGTCCACGTGGATGATGATATCATGGTCATACCGCACATGCAGAACTTCAATCCACCCGAACCCGGTCTTCATACAGTCCACTCACGCAGTGATCGGAGTACCGGATGATGAATATTTCGCGAAGCAGTCAGGAACCCAAAGAAACCCTTATCACACCCTGCAGCGATGCAAGCCTGAGGGTTCTCATGCTCATCGGGATCATGTCTGACACCCACGATAACCTGCAACGGACAAAGGAGGCGGTCGCCCGTCTGAACCAGGAGAAAGTGGGCCTTGTACTCCACGCGGGAGATGTCAACTCTCCCTTTGTCATTGGCGTACTCAAAGACCTTCAGTCTGAGATGGTCGGCGTGTTCGGGAACAATGACGGTGACCATGAACTGCTGGCAAAAAAATGTGCAGAGCACGGGCACCTGTCGTTTCGCGGCACGTTCATGCGGTTCTCCGCAGGGGACCTGTCTGTTGGCCTTATCCACGGGTCAGACCGCGAACTTTTAGATACACTGCTGACAAGCGGGCCATTTGATCTTCTGGTCTACGGCCATACCCACCAGGCCGGCATCAGCCGCCATGGAACGATGCTTGCTGTGAATCCCGGTGAGGTATGCGGGTACCTTTCGGGCAAAAGCACAGTTGCCACCGTTGATACAAAGAGCCGGCACGCCACGATCATTCCACTTCCCTGACGGTAGCGCCTGCCCATCCGGTCCATGATTTCTCTTAAGGCCCGGACAAACAATCCGTGCCCCAATTCGGTCCTGCCGGACAGGTTCATCCCGTGGCAGCAGGTGCATAAATGTCCCGTTCCACGGGTGCTCAAAAAACAGGTATAAATTGCCAGGTTACCTGCGCATGCTCCGGCAGAGCAGCACGATACCTGCAAGCGCCCCGAACACCACGGCGGGCATCGCGGCACCCGACTTTGCGGATGTTGACTGCGCAGCCGCTGCGGGGATTGACGGCAGGGGAGTCAGCGCCTCGTCAGGGCGGGTGGTTGTTGCGGTGCGGATGTCAGTCTGCCGGGCGCCGGCCGGTGGGACGACATGAATGACATAGACCGAGAATGCCTGCGAACCGGTCATCCCTCCCTTACCGGGGCAGCTCTGGGCAGCGGCCTGTCCCGACACGAATTGTACCATCACGGCCGACCCGTCATTTCGCCCGTTATAGGTGAACGACTCACCCTTCCCGAGTGTCTTTTCAAGAACGGTGTTACCCGAGCTCTTCCACGCAACGGTGGCCCCTGTGGCCGTGCAGACAGTTCCCGTGCACGCGGTGCAGTCAGGGATTGTCTCGGTCTCCACGGCATAATCACTGATGAGCGGGACGGGGATCGTCCGCGGTTCGCCAACAATATCGGTCACCAGCTCCTCGCTGGGACGGGACCCGGATAACCGGGCGAGCGTGACCCACGCTTCCCCGGCACCCCCCGCACTGGTCGCAACCACCACTTCACCACCTTTGAAGACCTGAAACGCGGCAGCGTCCGGAACGGTGCCGGTCAGCACCATCCTGTCCATCGGTTTCCATGTACAGACCGGATCTTTCCCCGCGGGGAAATCGCAGCCGTACTGTGCAGGGTTTTTTATCGTGAGCGTGTTCTTCGCCGGATATACCGTCGATACCTGGCCCTTTACCGTCACCTCAAGGATAACCGCGGAAACGGGCGCAATGAGCATGCACAGGGCGAGTGCTGCAACAAATGCCCCGCAGATCACCATTCGTCTCTCCATCATATACCTCCGATACGGTGCACAGCCCCCGTCACTGGGAAAGTGCCGTCACCTGTGTCTTGAATAATTGTTATAATCATGTATACCCATCGCTGGCTGAAATGTTCTTTCATCCAATTCAACGGGGTTTTTTGAAACACGCCAAAAAAAAAAGAGGGATGTTCACGTACCGTTGGTGTCGCCCTTTCGCGGGATTCCCCGGCACCCGCCATACCCATGGTATGAGTACCCCGTCACCTGCCTGTCCCATGATGAATATTTTCAGACGCATGGGTGTGCCTGAGGGTCCCCTCCAGACAGGCCGTATAAAAGAGGGCGAGGCGGTTTACGTGCGTTCCGTCCGATCTTCCATCCTTGAAATAAAAAGGACCGGGATCGGAATGAAAATGCCGATCGCAATGATCGCAAGGCCCTGCGGTTCATCGCCACCGGGTGGCATGAAGAACACATATACTCCGTTGGCGATCACAAACAGGGCGATAAAAATGGAAATAATCTTCAGCATTGCTTCCATTCATGCACTCCTCTTATGAGGATGTACTCATGATTCAGGATGATAAGGGCTTTGCCTCTCTTACAGAAATCCGCCACCTTCACGGTGATCTGCCCCGCAGGACGCCTCGCGGGCAGAAAGGGCCATGAGAACCGCGAATACACAGATCACCACACCGGCCATGAAGGCAAAGGAGAACCCCGATACCAGCGCAGCAACCGGAATGTCTTTGATTGACGTGACCCCCCCGGAGGGGAGGTGCAGGGTGACGCCATACATAAATATCATCTCAAAAATAGCGACACCCATGACCGAACCCATGTTGCGGATCGTCATCATCATGGAGGACACCGCACCGCACTCATCACCTGTTGCCTGTCTCATGATCTGGACACTGCTGGACGGGATAAATCCCCCGACACCGAACCCCATCAGGATGAGCCCGAGCACGATAAAGGCATCACCACCGGCAGCACCAATCCGGGCAAAGAGGAAAAATCCTGTCCCCAGCAGCAATGCGCAGATCAGGCAGGGGATCCGTGAACCAATACGGTCAGTCACCGCCCCCATCAGCGGCCCGGCAATAAAAATTGCCGCCGAGGGTATCGTAAGGACAAGCCCGGTCATGCCGGTGGAAAGCCCCCTGACCATCTCGAAATAAAAGGGAAACAAAAAGAGGGCGCCGGAGAATACGAGCATAACGAACAGCGCACCGACATTCGGGCAGAGGAAGTCTTTGTTTTTGAACAGGCCGAGGTTGAACAGGCGGTAGGGTATTGTACGCTCCCACCAGATGAAGACACCAAAGCAGGTGGCCGCCATCCCCGCAAGACTCACCGTGACCGCTGAAGTCCACCCGGCCACGTGCCCCTGGTTGAGCACATAGAGAAGGGAAAGGAGAACAAAAAAGATCAGGAATGCACCGAGCGGGTCGAACCGGTTCTCCCGTGCTTCCGGCCTGGCACCCGGGATGGTGCGGAGCGCGATGAAAAATCCGATAATTCCCACCGGTACGTTGATGAAAAAGACCCAGTGCCAGGAGAGATAGGTCGTGAGAAAACCGCCGATTGCCGGGCCGAGCGCGATGCCAAGCGATGCGAACATGGCGACAATCCCCAGTGCCTTGCCCCTTGATGACGGGGGGATGCTGACCATGACAATAGCCGAACAGAGTGCCGCGAGCATCGATGCCCCGATTCCCTGGAGTATGCGGGAACCAATCAGCATCCCGATACTGGAGGAAAAACCGCATAACAACGAGCCCGCAACGAATACGGCATAGCCGGCGGTAAAAACGAGCCGGTATCCCCTGATGTCGCCAAGCCTCCCGAACGCAGGAAGGAAACTGCACATCATGAGCAGGTATGCCATGATGACCCATGAGACAGTGGCGGTACTGACCGAGAAGGCATGGGATATGGTCGGCAGGCTGATGTTTACAATGGTCACGTCCAGCGAACTCATGAATACCGCGATGCCGACGGTGAGAAGGAGAAGGCGGTAGGGTTTCAGGGTGTTTGGGGCTGTCATGTATGGTTCTATCGCAGAGGGTTTGGAGAGGGGAGTATTTGTGCGTTTTGAGATCCCGCTGGCGATCCGGACAGGAGCATTGTGTGGTGGCAGGCGGGCGTGCTCATGCCCGGCACAATGTATGGCGCCGATCCGATCTCCCCGTTCTTCCTGGCCGGTCTAAAAAACCTGCACTGCGACCCGGTTGATCACGGGCAGTCCACCGGCCGCGGCACTGCGTTGTACGGGAGAGGTCATCTGCTGGAGCAGATTCCCGGTCACATGGTGATGGATGGCAAATGCCCTGCGGGGGGTTTCCGGGCATGACAGGATTTCGGTATTTGATTCATCGCTCTGATGAATATTCATCGCTCTGATGAATCGTAATTATAGCAATAAATATTCAATTACTTTACTAGAGTATGATGAGAGGGGGAAGTGATTTGCATCTTCACCCGATCGATGAACTCATGCTGCCCGCAGTGCTCGCAGCATAGGTTTGATTGCCTGCGATGCGTGCCGGAATCAACATCGAGAACCTGAATCTATGAGAATAACATGTCACCGCGTTCGCTCAATGGGACCGTCACGTGTCCCGGAACAATAACCATGCAAGACGGTCTTCTGTATTCGGATGCGCGGATTGCCGGGCACCAGAAGAATGCCCCCCGCCAGAAAAAAAAGCTCTCCGTGCTCTATGTCGATGATGAGCCCGCATTTCTCGATCTCTGCAAGATCTATCTCGAACGTGAAGGTGAAATTTTCATGACAGGGGCATCATCCGCGTATGAGGCACTCGAGCTCATCGAGGTATCCAGTTTTGATGTGATTGTGTCGGATTACCAGATGCCGGACCTCGATGGCATCGGTTTTTTGAAACATCTCCAGACAATACAGTGCACCATCCCCTTCATTCTCTTCACGGGCAGGGGACGCGAGGAGGTGGTGATCCAGGCGATCAATAACGGGGCGACATTCTATCTCCAGAAAGGAGGGGACCCGAAGTCGCAGTTTGCAGAACTGACACATAAGATCAAAGAAGCAGCCCGCAGACGGCAGGCAGAGGAGGCGTTAAAGGAGAGCGAGAGCCGTTACCGGACAGTTTTTGAAAATACCGGTACCGCAATCATCATTATTAATGAGGACGCGACCATCTGCCTCTCCAATGCAGAGTTTGCACGGCTGACAGGCTACGAGAAGGGAGAGATTGACGGCAGGAAACACTGGACTGAATTTATCGCAGACGAGGATATCAGGCAGGTACTCGCCAACTACCAGCTCCTCAGGGAAGACAGGGAAAGGGCGTTCAGGCGCCTTGAGTGCCGGCTCGTCACAAAAAACAGGGAGGCCAAGGATATCCTGATCACGGTCGATATCATTCCCGACACCCAGCAGAGTGTCGCGTCATTCATCGATATCACGGACCGAAAGCAGGCCGAGGAGATCCTGCGCCACAAGGTCGTTGAAAAATCTCCCGCATGTGGCCCCCCCCGCAACAACCTGCCGACAGTATCGGACGGTACATAATCCACCTACACCATTGTTAGTCCTGATAACTGTACCAGATCAGGACCTTTGTATCACCCTTTCTTCATCAGGAGCCACTGCCCCCTGCCCGCCCGTTTAAACGGCACGAACACGTATGTCCCGGAAAACCGCTGCCCGGACAGGACGACCTCGATCTTCTCTCTTGACCACACGACCTGCCGGTACGTGCCTGCATCAGCAATTTTCACCTCGCCGGCGCCGTACTCACCTTCCGGAATCGTGCCCGTAAACCTGATAAATGAGAGCTGGTGATCTTCTGTCTCTATCGCGAGCCTCCGGTCCTTCGGTATCTCCGGCAACCCTTTGGGCACTGCCCAGCTCTTCAGCACGTTGTCCTTTTCGAGCCGGAAGTCGAAGTGGTGGTGCTTTGCGAAATGTTCATGCAGCACGAAACGGAGAGAGGCGACATTCGGTCCTTCAGCAGCTGGTTCTTTGTTCACAGGCAGAGTTCCTAAGGATGACTTCAGGCTTTTGATCGCTGAAATGTCGTGATGAACTGCACCTGCCCGATCACATGCCCGCTCATCGCCCGGTCGATGCCGTCCCTGTCAGCAGTCGGCATACCGATCTGGTAATCGAGTGCATACAGGGAAAAGATGTACCGGTGAGTTTCGCCAGGTGGGGGGCAGGGGGGGTAATAGCCCCGGCTGCCGGCGCTGGTGTCTCCCTGTTGTGCCCCGCTGGCGAGCACCTTTGCATGGGGCTGATCACGGTCAATCCTCCGGGTTGACGGGGGGATATTGTACAGGAGCCAGTGCGTAAAGGTGCCTTTCGGTGCATCCGGATCGTCCATGATCAGGACGAGGCTTTTTGTTCCTGACGGAATATTTTCCCAAGAGAGTTCCGGGGATTCCATCGCCCCTTGGCAGTTATACGCGTCCGGCAGGACGGAACCCGGAGCGAGCGCATCGACACGGAGCGAAAAAACGCCCGGCACGGCCGCAGGTGCCTGCGCAGGAGCGGCAGCCGTGGCTGCCATTGATGGTGCGCCGGAGGCCGGGGGGGATTGGGGTGCGGAGCAGCCGCACAGCAGGATACCAGGAATGAAGCAGATCAGGAGAAATAAGGATACCCGTACCTTCATGATCGGCAATGGGGGTGTGCCGGAAGATAAGGGTGACGGCAGCGGGTGCAGAATACCATAAAAAAAGTCAGGTTCTTATTTTTGCACAAGATTGAGCTGGATACCGCCACACCTGTCAGCAAAGAAATTGTACAGGAGCGCCGTAATCGCCCCGCCGATAAATCCACAGATGGCAAAGATAATCGGGAACATAATAATCGAAAGCAGGTCGAATGCCTCAACACCGGGCATGCCTCTTGAGAGACCGGTTGCCGCACCCATAAGGGCAAACATGATTCCGTAGATCAAGCCAATGACAATTCCAAACAGGGCATGGATCTTTGCCCATGACATCATATCAACGCTTTTAATTTCCTGCATCTTCTCACCTATAGTTTCATTTCAGCAATAGAAATAAAAAGCCGTTCGAATTTGCTTATGTGGGTTAAAAAATGGAGAAACAGGAAAAAAAAGTTACGGAACGGCCTTTGTTTCCACAACAACCTTCTCCTTGCCCATCGACAGGCCAAGGAAAATGCTGATAACCCCAAAGACCAGTGCGTAGATGCCAAGCACGATCACGAGGGCAAAGTCGACGAGAATGGGGGTGATCACAAGGATGACGGCAAACAGGAACCCGATGATCCCCGAGAGGGCAAGCAGTGCCCGGTGTGGCGCCGTTTTGTTGGAGATGGCAAACCCGAGATCCGAGATCCCGGTAACGAGAGCCCAGGCAGCGATAAAGATGGTCGCCGTCATTGCAATGATCAGGGGTGCGAGGAGTGCAAGGATGCCGATAAGGATGCCCGCCACGCCGGTCGCAACGAGCAGCCCCTTCGGGAGCTCGGTCTTCTCTGAAGAGATCCCAACACCGGCATTCAGGATGCCGGTGAGAATCGCAAAAAAGCCGAACACGTACACTAAAAAGTCGAGCGTAAACTGCGTTGCAGCGATCGCAAGAATGCCAAAAATGACGGCAACAATTCCCCTCATGGCCAGTGATTTTCTGTCAAGGATACAGCACATGCATTCCATTCATATCACTAACAGGAAATTGGCACAGGGAATAATAGTCCTTTGGATAAGACCTGATAAAAAGGATGGTGGGGGCTACCTTTTCCTGCCGGGTGCAGCCGCATACCAGGCGATCACAGTGCCCGCGGCAGCAACCACTGCCGGAAGCGGGGATTTTGTGGCAGCCGGGGCGGGAGTGGTCGTGGGCGGGACAGAAGATCCTGCGGTGCAGGGCTCCTCCCATTCACGCAGGCACTTCTGCTTTGCCTCGCACCAGGTATATCCTGCGGATCCGATGCAGCCATGGCTGTCGCGGTCGGAACCGGGCATCACCGCTGATGAGGCCGGAGGCGGGGTTGTCTCCGAACCGGTAATGACAAACTGCGTCTTGGTGTAGATATCATTGATGCCCTCTTCATTGAGGGCATTTGTGAGGGCGATGGCAGGAGCACCGTCCTGGACGCTTCCCATCCCCGTGAAATTGAAGATGACCGCACCGGTGTCCATATTAGTCACCTGCCCAAAATACCCTTTTGTCATGATCTCGAGATTATTGTCAGCACCCGGATGCTGGACAAAGACGTAGTACGTTGCTGCAGGAAGCCCTGTGGTGTTATAGGTCTTCCGGAACATGCCATCCGGATTGACCGAAACTGCGCTCACATTGACATAGTTACCGGCAAAGACCCAGATCTGAACACCCGAAGTGACGGTACCTTTTGCAGTACCACTGACCGTGATTGGCTGACCGGCAGTGATGCTTGCGGCGGAGACCATTGCCGAGACAACGGGTTTTACCTGCGTTTCTGAAGGTGCGGCCGTGGTTGCCGGATAACCCTCCCCGGATACCGGCAGCACGAGGAGCGCTGCAACTACAAGGGTTGCCACAAGGACATACCAGAACGTAATCTTTTTCATTCTGATGGGGGTGGTCGGGAGATATATTATTGTTAATAGTTTGTGTTTTGTGACCGCGGCCTGAACCGTGTGGTTCGGTCAAGCAGCATTGCCTTTGCGTCACGAGAGAGACAGCCAGGATGAGGATATCACCTTGGAAATGCAGACCGTGCTGCCTTGCAGTCCAGAACACGCCTTTTTAATGCACGCGCTGCAGCGGTGATGTCCAGCTGCCCGACAACGGCAGAAATGACGGCAACACCATCAGCACCTGCATCGACCACATCACAGATATTGTGCATTCCGATTCCTCCGACGGCAATAAGCGGGACGCTCACCGCTGCCCTGATCCGGCGTATCCCTGCCAGCCCGCAGTGAATCACCGCCTCTGTCTTCTGCACCGTCGGAAAGACCGGGCTGGCTGCCAGGTAATCCGCTCCCTCCTCCACTGCCTGCACTGCTTCATCAGCGCAGCCTACCGAGGCGCCGATGATAAAACCACGCGGTGCGATGGCACGGGCAGAGGCGACCGGCAGGTCGTCCTGACCGAGGTGAACCCCATCGGCACCGCAGGCGATCGCAACGTCAAGCCGGTCGTTCACCATAAACAGGGCACCTGCCCTGCACGTGACCTCCCTGACCTTCTTTCCCGCGATGGTGAGCGCGTGTGCGCTGCAGGCCTTGTCCCGGAGCTGGACCACATCGGCCCCACCATCAACCGCGAGCCGGGCGATCTCCTCGTGGGAACGCCCTCCCGACAGCGCGGTATCCGTGATCACGTACAGGTCACAGTTCATGGGTTTCGACCGATCGCACCCGAGCACCCTTCAACAGATCTTCAGGAAGGAGTGCCGCGAGCTCGTCAAATAATGCCGTCCTGAAAGAGTAAGGCCCGGCAGCCCGGACTGCTGCAACCTCCCCCGCGAGCCCGAAGGCGGCAAGTGCTGCCGCCGATGAGGTGACATAATCGGAGGAGACGGCGGCAAACGCACCCGCAAGCGAAGCGGCCATGCAGCCGGTGCCCGAGAGCCTGCCCATCATCTCATGCCCGTTGTCCACGAGCATCACACGGGAACCGTCCGTCACGATGTCGGTTGCGCCACTGATGACAACGGTCGTACCCGCGTCTTTTGCATATGTGCGTGCGATGGTGAGCGCGTCCCCGCCGGCACCCTGCGAATCGACACCGCGGACTTTCCCTCCCGCACCGGCAAGTGCGCCAATCTCGCCGGCATTTCCCTTCAGCACCGCGACCTCGAGCCGGTCAATCAGCATGAGGGCGGCATCTGTCCGCATACGCGTCGCACCTGCACCGACGGGGTCGATGATGACAGGCACATTATACTCATTCGCCCTGCGTCCTGCTTCCAGCATTGATGCAACCTGGTGGTGCGAGAGTGTGCCGATGTTGAGCACAAGTGCATCTGCCATTGCCGCCATCTCCCCGACCTCCTCCGGTGCCTCTGCCATCACCGGTGCGGCGCCGATACAGAGCGTCACGTTTGCACAGTCGTTCACGGTCACGGTATTGGTGATGTGGTGGATGAGCGGGCGTTCTGCCCGGACTCTGGAGAGCAGGTCCGCAAGGGACTGGAGGTTCATCGGTTGACCGTTCCTTTCTATGCTACAATATCCCCTCAGGGATACTCAAAGGTAACGGCAGCTGCCAAAAGACCGGAATGGCGCTGCGTCCGTGCTCAGATGATGCCCAGTTTTGCCAAAAGAAGCCCCCCACCCCCATAGGCAAGCAAAAGAAGGATCACGGCACGGAGCGGCTGGATAACCGGGGTATAATTTCCTGTGGTTAACGCAGCGATTACCATAGAGAACCCGTACAGGACGCCACCCGCGATACCGGCAATGATGATGAAGAACAGGGCAACGGCACAAACTCCACAGGTGATCAGGTCATCCATCGCTCATGCACTCCCGGAACGCAGCATGTTACTGCCATACATGACTGCGTGATGACCATCATTCGACATACCCGGCAAGCACCACCTCATACAGGCGACGGACATTCTCTGTGGTCGAAGGCATGGCCGGGAACCCGGAAAACGGCTGCGCGGCAGCCACACCACCGGCAAGATCGATGTGGTACTGGCTCTGCGAGAGGAACCAGCCGTTCTTCCGGTAATATGCCGACAGGTATTCCTGCTCGGTCTGCCCCGGTGTCGGCACAAAGAGCCCGCGCCGCTTCTGCACTTCGGCAAGCTCCATCATGGTGGTATAACCGGACCGGCAGATAATGAACCGTGCCCGGTTAAGCAGAGTGATCTTCTCTTCCGTATCGACATAACTTTTAATGGTGGTGTGAGGGTCAGGGCTTGCCACACTCCGGTGAGTGGGGCTCCCCAGCAGCACCACCTTGGTGCCCGGGATTTCAGGGAGCTGGGGGAGCAGGGTCTGCTCAAAGACGGTCCGCTGGGGTTCCGGCCCCGAGATGATACAGAGATAATCGAGATCCTCTGATGCGTCCTGCTTCCTTGCGGTTGCGAGGATCCCGGCAAAATAGATGTGACGGAATGTTGAGGGAAGGAGGGGGCGGGAGAGTTTTCCGGCAAGCGAGCACGGGCCCGGCGGGTTGTCAGGTACAATCACCCGGTCAAATTTGGTATGCAGCATACGGTTCAAAAGCAGGGCGAACAATTCGACAGGCCATATGACAGCAGGGAAGTGGAAATGGATCTGGTGGGTGATAAACAACGACGGGATCTGGTCGGAATAAACACCAAGCCGATTATCACTGATGATGAGATCATAGTGGTCCTGTGCAAGGATGCGCTGCAGGGCCCTGCGTTCTGCGGCAAGCGCACGCACCAAGAAGGGGAGATATGCACAGAACTTTGGCAGAAACAGGCTGCCGGAACTGTACGGTGCAGGATAATCAGGAAACTCGATGAACCGGCAGTCCGGAAACTCGCGCTTCAGGGCTGAAAGCGCATTACCGCAGGCGGCGATCGTGACGTCATGACCCCTTCGCTTTAGTTCATGGATGACCGGTATGTCCCGCGTGGCATGCCCCAATCCCCAGTTCAGCGGTGATACCAGCACGCTCCCCATCCGGAATGCACAACTCCCGTATGTCAATGGTGGGGCCTTGCTGTCAATAAAGGCGCCGCTGGATTGCGCGGATTTTTTTGCCTGCGGTATCTTCCTGGCGCCATAAATTCAAGAGCTTTTATGCAAAAATACTGGGAGATGGATCATACCAGCACTCTTCCGGAGGGGGGAGTTCATGCAATCATGAGGTTAATCCGGTTTTTTGCATACGGACCGCTCTTTCTTTTGACCGGTATGTTCGGTACCCTCCTGACCTTTGCACAGCCCGATCTGACACTTGTTGTGCTGGAACTCTTCATTGCCACATCCGCTGCTTATGGCTTTATCATCAACGATATCTCCGACCGTACACTCGATGCGCATGAGTCCTGCCCGCGGAACCCGCTCGCTGACGGCACATGCCCGCTTTCTGCGGCATACGCAATCAGTATCATGCTTCTTGTTGTCTCATTGATCTGCCTTACCCTGCTCCCGCTTCCCCTCATCCTGCTCGGAGGGCTCGAACTGTTCATCTTTGCCACCTATTCGTTTGGTATCGAAGCAAAGAACATCGCGGGGCTTGACCTTGTCTATCACGGGCTGTTTCCCGCATTGTACGGTGCGATGGGGTACCTTCTTTACAGGCCCCCGGATCTCACCGTTACGGTCTTTTTTTTGCTCGTCGCCATCTTCGGGGCGGTTGCTGAGATTTTCAACGAGATCCGCGACCACGAAAAAGACCGGCTTATCCGGAAAAACTTCGTCATATTCGCAGGAAAGAGGGATGCCTTTGTTCTCACGCTGGTACTGATCACAGCGGCTTTGGCCTGCACGACAGCGACTGCCCTCATAAGTCCGCGTTTGCGCTGGCTGCTGGTGTTCATTCCCTTCGGATTGCTGCTCATACACCCGGTCTGGCAGGCAATGCGGGATGCACGGTTCGAACCGTTGTTTGTGCATACGGTCAACACCCGTTCTATTGTGCTTGCCATTGGCATGACCGTTGTTTTCACCCTCGGACGGGTGTCCGGTATGTTCTTTGTGTAACGGGCAACGACTGCACCGTGGTGATTTAAGGTGCCTTTTTTCTGCGGCAGATTTCCCTTATGACAGCTTCGCCAAACTCCCGCGTCCCGGCAGTGCCGCCGAGATCAGCGGTCCTGGTTCCGGCAGCAAGGGTCTGCCGGATCGCCTGTTCAATAAGATGTGCGCCGTCAGCATCATCAAAATACTCCAGCATCATCGCGGCACTCCGGACCGCTGCAACCGGGTTTGCGATGTTCCTTCCTGCAATATCGGGAGCGCTTCCGTGCACCGGTTCGAAGAGGGCGAACCTGTCACCGATGTTAGCGCTCGGTATGAGACCAAGGCCACCAACCAGATAGGATGCAACATCCGAAAGGATATCGCCAAAGATGTTTGTCGTGACGACGACATCGTATGCCTGCGGGTGCTGGAGGAGGTCCAGCGCAAGGGCATCGATAAATTTTTCATTGAACGGCACACCTGCTGCTTTTGCCTCAGCAAGACAGATGTCCCGGAAAAAAACATCGGACTTGATGACGTTTGCCTTATGCCCCACGGTGAGGAGCCTCCGGGTCTTTGCAAGCCGGATCGCCGCCTTCGCTATCCGTTCCGTGCCTTTCCTTGTCACAACCCGCAGCGTTGTCGCACGATCGACAGCGATCTCTTCAATCCCGGAATAGAGCCCCTCTGTGTTCTCACGCACGATCATGATATCAAAACCATCTCCTTTTACCGGGCGGAGGTTGGCGTACAGGTCAAGGGCTTTTCTGATCCTGAGCACCACACTCTGGTAATCCTTCATCGGGGGCGTTGTCACCGCCCCGAACAGGACTGCGTCAGCATCTTTGAGTGCGGCAATTTCGTGATCATTGCACGGGCAACCGGTCTTCTCCCACCTGCCGTATCCCAGCTCCACGTTGAAAAATTCATATTCGGGGTGCAGCACTTCCAGCACCCGGCGCGCTACCGGGATCACCTCATGCCCGATGCCGTCCCCTTCAGCGACTGCCACTTTTTTCATGCTTTCTCCATTCCTTCACCAGTAATGTAACAGAGTCTACGATCTGTCTGGGGGGTGCACCCCAGTGCACCACGGCTCCCAGCCTCCCGTTATATTCGCCGACGCCTTCCCGCTCCGAACGGCAGCAGCGGGCGATGAAGGGCTCCTCACCGGCCGCTGCAAGCGGGCAGATGTTCACCAGCTCAAAACCGGTGCCATAACACTCGTTCACGAGCTCGGAACCTGTCATGCATCCGGCAACCCGTTCCCCCCCATGCAATGGATCCGCGTCAAGGGTTCTTAAAAACCCGGCCGCCCGGCAGGGAAATACATCTGCCTTTATCTGCGACAGGTCAATGATGTGATGGCAGAAAAGGATGTCTAGGTACCCGAATAACCCACAGGCTTCGAGCTCGCGGATGCAGGCGGAGAGGGCCGGGCGGGGGGGGGCTTGCATCATACACATGCACCCTCAACATTCCCGACAGATCCGGGTCGAGCACGAACGTCATGTGTTCATCAAGGCCAGAGAAGAGCGTGCAACGGTACCCTGAATCGAGCGCGAGCTGGATAAGACGCGTCCTGTCGTGAATCTGCACCTTATGAGGGTACCGGTATACCTCATCCGCAGATGCGATTACACGTGAGGAGACAATGTGGCGCATCACCCCCGTTTCATCCGGGTCAGTTTTAACTTCGATAATTTCAAACCCGTCACCCGCCTTGTGGACAAGGTACCGGCTCAGGAAATACACTTTCTCCCCGCAAGGTTTCGTCGACGCAAAACCGACATACTTGCACCGTTTTGGAAATATCACCGCTTTACCCTCCAGTACGCCACAAGGCCGCCGGCACGCAGTATATCGAGCATATGCGGCGAGAGCGGGCGCAGGCGGCTGCGCTTCCCACCCAGCTCGACCCAGCCGGACTCAAGGTCAAAGCGGACGGTTTCACCCTCCGGGCACCCAAGGTCAGCCTCGATCAGCGCAAGACCAATGTTGATCGCGTTCCTGAAAAAGATGCGGGCAAAACTGGGTGCCACGACTGCGATAACCCCTGCCTCTTTCAGGGCAATTGCCGCCTGTTCCCGTGATGAGCCGCAGCCAAAGTTCTTTCCGGCAACAATGACCGCACCAGAAAGCCGGGGGGCAAGATCCGAATCGAGGTCTTCAAAGACGTGCTTTGCCCAGATGCTGCGATCCTTTGTGCGCAGGTACCGCCCTGCGATAATGACATCCGTATCGATGTCTGCCCCAAGGCAGACTGCACGCCCTTTGCCCCGCATCAGGGCACTCCCGGTTCGGTGATCTCGCCTTCCAGTGCTGTTGCCGCTGCAGTTGCGACGGACGCAAGGTAGATCTCGCCCCCAATCCCCATCCGGTTCCTGAAATTCCGGTTCGCGGTTGACAGGCAGACCTCCCCCTCTCCAATAACCCCCATATGGGCGCCAAGGCAGGGGCCGCAGCCCGGTGTCCCGATTGAACAGCCTGCCTCCACGATGTCGGTGAGCACTCCGGTCCTGATCGCCTCCTTCATCACCTCACGGGATGCAGGGACAACAATCGTCCGGACGGCGACTTTGTTTCCTCTCACCATGCAGGCGAAGCGGGCAAGATCGGAATACCTGCCGTTCGTGCAGGTCCCGACAAACACTTGGTCAACCGGAAGCCCCGCAAGGTCGCGGACCGCTCTGACGGTGTCCACCCGTGGCGGGACGGCGATAAGGGGCTCTACATCGGCCAGGTTGATCTCCAGTTCCTGCACATAATCGCACGGCTCTTTTTCCTGCTCTCCTGCTGACTGGCCATACCGTGCGAGGTAATCCACCGTGATATCATCTGCATAGAACATCCCCGTCTTTGCCCCGGTCTCAGCCGCGAGGTTGCAGAGCAGGAGCCGGTCATCCATGCAGAGACTTCCCGTTCCGTCACCGATAAATTCCAGCGCTTTGTACGATCCCCCGTCCATACCGAGCTGGCCGACATAGGCAAGTGCAACGTCCTTTGCCTCTGCCGCACCCGTGATCGCTCCCTGGAGGCGGATGCCGATCGAGTGCGGGACCTTAAACCAGGTCTCGCCGGTCAGCCAGATCGCCGCCATATCGGTCGCCCCGACGCCGGTTGCAAACGCTCCGAATGCCCCGAGCGTACAGCTGTGCGAGTCGGCACCGACCACCACCTCTCCGGGCAGGACGACACCTTCACTCATGCACTGGTGGCAGATACCTCCACCAATGTCAGAGAAGTGGAGAAAGGAACCCTTCGCAAACTCGCGCAACTCGTGCTGGAGTGTTGCAGTAGTACTATTATTTGCCGGCACGATATGGTCAAAGATGACAGAGATGCGTGAAGGATCAAAGAGCCCTCGTGAGCCCATGCCTTTCCATGCTTCAAGGGTCAGGACACCCGTGCCGTCATGGACATAGGCACGGTCTACCTTCCGGTCAATGTATTCTCCTGCCCGGGCACCAAGGATCCGCTCTGACAACGAACTCATTTCGGTTTTTCCTCTTTTGCTTTTTTAATCAGTTTTCTCAGGACAACCGGGGTGATGTTGCACTTATGCTCCGAATGCTCTTTGACAAGGTCGAGGACCCGGCAGATCTGCTTATCCGAAAGCTCGCAGCCGAGAGATGAGACCACGTGCTCGAGCGCCTTCTTTCCCGTGTGCTTGCCAAGAATAAAGTGCCGTTCACCGCCTACAAGCTCCGGGGGAAAACATTCATAGGTCGAGGGATCGTCAAGGATCGCCGCTATGTGGATGCCGCTCTCATGAGAGAATGCAAGCTCCCCCACGACTGGCTTGTTGCGCGGGAGGGAGATGCCGCTGTACCTCTCGACCAGACGTGAGAGTGGTGTGAGATAGGAGAGATCATACCGCTCAACACCCCCCTTCAGGCGAAGTGCAACAAGCACTTCATCCAGGGATGCGTTGCCAGCCCGCTCGCCAATGCCGTTCACCGTTGTATGGAGCTGGAATGCACCCGCCTCTGCAGCCGTAATCGTATTGGCCACTGCACAGCCCATATCGTTATGGCAGTGGGCGCAGAGGGGGCGGCCTGCCGATGCAACAAGGTCAGCCATGATCCGGTGCATCTCGGTCGGGATAAGGTATCCCACGGTATCGGCAAAACTGAGTAGGGCGGCACCATGGTCAACCGCCCGCCGGTATACTTCCTTGAGGAATACGGGGTCAGTGCGGGAGGCATCTTCCGCTGCGAACCTTACCGGCACCCCATGATCGTTGACATAATCGATGATCAGGAGCGCTTCTTCGAGCACCTGCTCACGGGGCTTTTTGAACTTGAGACGGATATGGAGATCACTTGTGGGGATAAAGATGCTGACCATGTCGACATCGCAGTCAATGGCGGCATCCACATCGGGTTTTCTTGCACGGGCGAACCCGCAGATGCGGGCAGACAACCCGAGCTTCGTGATCGCGGCCACGCACTGCTTTTCGTTAGGTGATACTGCCGGGAATCCTGCTTCGATCACCTCGACACCTACCGCGTCCAGCATCCGGGCGATTTCCGTCTTTTCCTCACAGGAGAACGCAACACCGGGCGTCTGTTCGCCGTCCCGCAATGTCACGTCACAGATCTCAACATTCCACGGTTTCATGGGTGCATCCCTCTGGACAATTACCTTCAATAATCAGGGTCCTTGGACGGCCCGGGATCACGATTCGCTCCCGCAGCCGGCTGGTTTCATCCGCACGGCAGACAAACGGGTCTGCCCATGCAAGGTAGCGGTTCAGGTCATAGACGGGCTGCCCGCCGGTCATGCCCATCCGGTCATTCTTCAGTACGATACAGAGAAGCGGGAGTCGTTTCTCATACACATCGATGAGTGCATTGATGCCGGAGTGCAAAAGTGCAAAGTCACCGGTAAGCGCCACTTTTGTGCTTCTGGCCGCAACAGCGATTGATGAGCCGAGCGCATAACAGGCCCTGCCAATCCGGTACGGGGGGTTGCCGGCGAGCACTGCACACCCCATGTCGCATATGACATGGATCCCCTTCTCTTTCAGAAGTTCCATCACGGTTTTGAACGGGCAGCCTTTGCAAAAAGTACGGCAGAACCCCCGGGTGGAAAATGTCTCAGGCGGCCCCAAAACCTCAGGCGGCTGTAACCAGCGGTGATCATGTACGAATGGTCTCCCGAGTTCCTTTGTCTGTACAAGGGTGCCTGCATCGTGGGGCGGGGGATAGACCGTCACTGCGTGCGAGTCCCCCTTTACCGCCCCGACACCCACAATACCGCCTTTCCAGAGGTTCAGGGGGGAGGTTCGTGACCATAAAAACATTTCAACTGCAGCAACGTCCGCTGCCTGCGCCCTGCCCCGCATGGTCAGATCCGGAGATGCAAGATGCCCTTTTTGGTTTTTTCTCACCAACGTCTCCGGATTCACATCCCCTTCAAGCAGCGGGGGCGTGACGCGTACAATTGTGATCCGTGAGAAACGCTCCGATGCTTCGAAAGCAGCGGCGACGGCAGCAGAACATGTCCTGTCATCCGGCTCGATCACCGGGACCTGTGCCAGTTCGCCAAAGTAGCGCGAGTCCTCGGTATTCTGGGACCCGCGGGCGAGCACGTCATCCCCGGCAACGATGATGACCCCTGCACGCAGTCCCTGTGTGGTCGCATTGACAAGCGGGTCTGCACAGACATTCAGCCCCACGTTCTTGATAATGACGGCTGCCCGCCGCCCGTCAAGGGAATCCCCGAGCGCGTACTCGAGCGCCACCTTCTCGTTGATGACGATCTCGGCATTGACGGCAGCGGCAATGTCGGTCACAGGGTAGCCCGGTACTGTGTAAAACCGGTCAGCACTGGACCGCAGTGATTCGGCGATCGCATCGGTGCCTTTCATGCATCCTTCCCCGGGACGAGATCGCACCCCGTGCAGTTCGTGCACATGGTCAAAGCCTGCCGGGTATCCAGTCCTGCAGCGGCGAGCATACGTTCATGCATGGCAAAAATTCTCAAAAGCCGGTCTGCAGACGGGCGGGGCAGGTGGGAAGCACCGGCAACAGGGTTGAGCGGGCGCAGTACGGGTATTATGCCACGGGCAGTGAGCCGCTGGATGCACCGCTCCATCTCCGCATCGGTCTCCCCAAGACCTATAATCACATTGGAAAAGACCCTGCCCCTGCCGAAGATCTGGACAGAACGTTCCAGCACACCCCAGATAAAGTCATAATCAAGATCCGGGCACATTTCACCAAAGATCTTCGGCATCGCCGCTTCGATGTTGAACTTGACCTCAACGACTCCGAGCGCATAAAGCCGGTCCGGAGTCAGTTCGGTCGGATAAATTGAGACCCCGATCGGCAGGCCAAACGGCACAAGCCGTTTCACCACCTCCAGCACATATGCTTCTTCTTCCTCAACAGCGGACTGGACACCGCTCGTCAGGCAGATGGCGCTGATCCGCGGGAGTACTGATTTTACCATGCCGATGATCGCCTCAATGCTCTTGCGCGATCCATTAAGGGATGGTACAGGGCAATAGGAGCACCTGAAAATGCACGAACCTGTGATGGTGATGAACGCCTGGTTCGGGCAATGATACCCGGGCTCCTCCAGCCTGCCGCTTACCTGTGCCACGCCAATGAAGAGGTCTGCAATCCCCCCGCCACGGTGCACCACCTCGGTCTCGCTCATCGGATCAAGGGCGAGGCGGACACGGTGGCTTCCCATCGAAAAAAAGACAGATCCTTCACCTCCGGCTCCCGGTCCTGCAGCTGATGTGGCAATGTACCGGTCTGCCGGCTCACCGGAGAGCCGGGTCGTACCTGTCGCAAGTACCTGCGCTTTTATGTCCTTCCATCGCATAATTCGAGCGCCTCCTCATACTTGGTGAAAAATGGCAGGGCAGCAACGGCACCGATGACACCACGTCCATTCATGATAATGTCCAGATTTTCAACCTTCAGTGAATCAAGCAGCCCGGGTCCAATCTCCCCCGTTTTCACCTTCCAGCCGAAATCAATCAGTGCTTTTGGAGGGGTAAAACCCTGGAATACCGCCATCCCGGTCTTTTCCGAAAGCGTATAGCGTTCCAGAAGGTGGTGGAACCGGTTGATGAGCCGGTCAGTGTCAGTTGATGCAAATTCAGCAACAATGCTCACGCAGTTTTTCGTGCGATAGGGCACCGGGTAGAGCTGAACAATGGTATGGGAGAGGTAGACAGAGAGGTCGTCCTCGACTGCCCGTGCAATGTTGTGGACAAGCGTCCATGTTGCACCTTTATCTGGAGTATCCGTATCATCCACCCCGATCAGCACACGTGAGCGGTGGGGCAGCCAGATGGTCGAACCGGCAACTCTGCCACCACCCGATTCATCACTTCTCGAGCGGAGTACCCCCTTTGCAGTCTCGCGACAGGCTGTCACCCCCACCCCGCCACCGCCCATCCCGATATAGGATATGGAGATCTCATTCTCATCTAGTGCAACTCCGGAGATACCAGCGGGGAACCGCGATCCTTCAAGGTGGAGATCGACACTTCCCGGCCTGAGCAGGTACCGCATCGTCCCTCCGATGCATCGCACCGATTCAACGAGCGGGCTCTGCACATAATGGTGCTGTGACCACATCGCTCCTCCCACGCAGTCAAAGAACTCAACGAGCTCCACGTGACTGCTGCCCTCTTCTACCACTGCCACGATCCGGGGATAGTGGATCACGTATGGTTCAGAGATGCTTTCCATAGTGTCTCACCCCCTCAAGGACTACGGTTGTTCCCCGGCATCGTGTAGTTCCCCCATGCGCGGTTCGCCGCATCACGTGCGATCTTCCAGCGAATTCGGCATGGTATGGTTTGCCCTGCCACACCGACACACTAGTCAACAACCCTCTCCCTTTGCTTTGAGAGCAAGCACGTAAACCTGAACGTAACCTCGCCGTGATCCAGGAAGATCATGTTATCGCCGAATCTTTCGTTAACAAGATAATCGGCAATAAGAGTATATAAAAAAAGCGATTGGTAAAAAAATCAGAGAATCTTGTGGAGCTCGAACTTGTAGGGCCCGAGCGTCCCGCCAAAGTTCCCTGCTGAAATAAACTTCACACCCGGTACCATCACCGCTGCCCTGATGCCTGCTGCCATCCCTTTAGCGACGGATTTCTCATCCAATCCGTCAATCACGATCTCGTAGATCGCCTTTACACCTGCGGGCACCTTGCTGTCCGGCACTTTGTCGCGGAGCGTGGGGCAGTACTTTTCGTTTGTTGATGCCGGCATGAATTTATACTTCAGGCTGCCGACTTTCGAGCCGCTTGCAACGATGCCGCCCGGGAAGCTGGTCATAACTCCCGGGACTGCCGTGATCGCATCTACTGCCGCCTCAGCACCGATGAGTGCTGACATCTCGTTCTCCCCCATCACAAAGAGGTTGCCACCCCCAATTCCCTTAATGATGCCGAACTCTTCCTCGCCTATATATTCCCCCTCCATGATCGGGATCACCCAGCATTTCCTGCCACCGACTTCCTTCTGGTACTCGTACCCGTCACCGAAGAAGTGCAGCTTCACCGCAATCTTTTCCTCTGCAGTTGTGATGCCGTTAAATACTGCGGTGGTCGGTGCCGTAAGGACACATTCCGCAAGCCTTTCTACAACCTGTTCTTTAAGTTTTTTCTTGCTTGTACAAATCAGGATCGCTACCCCGGGTCTTCCATCGGGAGTCTCACTCGCGGGAACTTCAATCTCGATACCCGCCTCACACGGGCACCCGATCGCGGATGTTGCAAAGCCGGTCGCTTCGGTTGCCGCCTTCAGTGCCCATTCCCTGGTGACTGCCGTTATGATGATCCGGCAGATCCAGGTCGGGAATGCTTCTGCATACGTGTTGTCAATAGTAACGCCGTTGATTTCCATACATAACCTCCGGTACTAGAACACTTGCATGATATGGATAGAATAAATTTTCTAATTTAACCCGATGAATCAGGAGCGCATGGAAAACATGCAAATTGGTATAGATAAAACAATTTACTTAAACAAAAAATCAAGATAATAGAATTAAAAATCCTCTCGAAAAACCTCAATTTCTGCGCGTAATTTCAGAACATTTATCTATAATTCTTTACTACTCTTTGGATAGTCGATTTTTAGAATCGATCATAGCTGGTGCGTGAAAGTATGGCATTTGCAGTGCATATAAACATGGAAAACTGTACTGGCTGTAACAATTGTGTTGTTGCGTGCCCCGTGGGCGCACTGGAGCTGTTTACCGTGGATTCTGCCCAAAAGGACAAGATCTACAAGGTCAAGGACGGGAAATCGGTGGTCCTGGACTTCAAGGGTGAGCTCTGTGCCGGTTGCGGCGTCTGTGTCGAGGCATGCCCGCATGATGTTATCAGGCTGACAGGACCCTGGGAATCCAGGGCGCAGGCAAAGGTACAATAAAGGAAGAGCGTGAGGGATAATTCATGAACACATTGTTTCCCAAGTTTTCAAAAAAGCGAGACGGTGTCAACGTTGTGATGGAGCAGCGCCTCCTCCAGAGCGTTAACAACCTGATTCTGAATTCAGAGACTTGCACGGGATGTGGCATCTGTGTCGATGCATGCCCCGAAGAGGCGATTGTGCTCGGTCTCGTTGGAGCCGCCAAGCGTGGCGCCATCGATTACGCTGCACCAGTCGACGTCGACGAGGTCAAATGCTCGTATTGCGGCGTCTGCGTCGTCATGTGCCCGTTCAATGCATTGGCTCTGAAAGTGGATGGAGTAGAGAAACTTCCGATCCTTGAAAAGTTCCCAAAATATAATATTGAACAGGAAGGATTCCCGCAGTATGATATGAAGGCGGAGATTGACAACGAGAAGTGCGTCAAGTGCACGATCTGCGAAGAGGTCTGCCCGCGTGACGCAATTAGCCGTGACGTCCCGGCCTATGAAGGAACCTACAAGGAACCGGTTGCAGATGCAAAGGAGCGTCAGACCGCTATCAAGACCAAGACGACATTCAAGGTTGATATGGAGAAATGTTCGCTCTGCGGTCTGTGCGGTGCACTCTGCCCGGCAATCACGGTCAAACACAAGGAGTTTACCGCTGAAACCGGAAAGGTCGAGTCAGTCGCGGAACCGAACACCGGGCTCCCGTGGGACGAGACCAAATGCGATACATGCAAGGTCTGCGTCGAAGTATGCCCTGAGGAATGCATCACGGTCGAGCGTGAGGTCATTTCCGATAAAGTGGACGGCAAAGTCGAGATCATTCAGGACAACTGCTGCACCTGCCAGTGGTGCTCGCGGAACTGTCCGCCCGAGGCGATCACGATCGAGAAGATCTTCGAGGGCGATATCGAGTTCCATGCCGAGAAATGCCCCGGCGGGTGCTCGACGTGTGCCGACATCTGCCCGGCAAACGCGATCTATCTCCCGTCAGTAGTCCCCGCAGCAGAGATGAAGGGTAAAGTCGAGCCCACGATTGCGGTCAACAAGGACTTCTGCATGTTCTGCGGCGCATGCGTCAATGCCTGCCCCGGTGAGGACATTATTATCATGCAGAGGACCGGGATCCGCATCAAGGGCACAGAGACCGACCTGTTCAAGAAGATCAAGGAGAAGCTCTTCACCAAGAGGACCTCGAAGGTGAAAGAGGATATCACCGGACAGGTCTCGATCAAAGTGATGGAGAAGGCGTGAGGAATATGGCAAGAACAAAAGGATATCCGGAAGCACTGGATAAGAAGCTCCGTGACCAGCGATACTATCGTGAAGATTCGAATCCTGAATTTTTACCCAAAGTGAAAGCAATCTCACGCACCATTGCACACATGTGCTTTCAGTGCGGGACCTGCACCGGGTCATGCCCGTCCGCTCCCAGAAGCACCTACCGCATCCGCCAGTTTATGCGCAGGGCTGTGCTTGGGCTCGAGAACGAGGCACTGACCGATCCAGATCTCTGGTTATGTACTACCTGTTACAGCTGTACAGACAGATGCCCGCGGGACATTGCACCCACAGATGTAATTATGGCAATGAGGAACCTCGCCTTCAAGAGAGATATTATACCGGTGAACTTCCTCAAGACCGTGCAGGCAATTTATTCTTCCGGGCACGGCGTGCCGAATAATGATGTGAACCGTGCAGCCCGCGAACGGCTCGGGCTCACCCGCGATCCGCCGACCACCCATATGTATCCGGAATACATCAAAGGCATCCAGAAGATCCTTGACCACTACAAACTCAAGGCAAATGCTGACCGGATTGTCAAGGAGAGGGAGGGGTAAGATACCATGTCAGAAGCAAAACACAAGTTCGCATTCTATCTTGGCTGTATCGCCCCGAACCGGTACCCCGGTTGTGAAGCTGCATCCATCAAGGCCATGAAAAAACTCGGTGTTGAGCTGGTACCACTCAAGGGTGCAAGCTGCTGCCCGGCACCCGGCGCATTCGGTTCGATCGACCTCAATGTATTCTATGCGATGGCAGCCCGGAACCTCGTCCTCGCCGAACAGATGAAGATGGATATCGCCCTGCTCTGCAACGGTTGTTATAAATCCATCTGGGAGGTCAACCACAAGCTCAAGCACAACCAAGACCTTAAGGATGGCGTCAATGAGGTGCTCAAAGAACTCGACATGGAGTATAAGGGCACTATCAATGTCTACCATACTGCAGAACTTCTCTACAATGACAAGTTCATCGGTGTCCAGAAAGTCCGCGACAGCGTCACCAACCCACTCAAAGGGGCACGCATCGCTGTTCACTATGGCTGTCACCTGATGAAGCCCCACAAGGAGCGGGAATTCGAAAAGGAGTCAATGCTGAATACCGAACACCCGACATGGATGGAAGAGCTGGTCGCAGCACTTGGCGCAACACCGGTGGAGTACCGGAACAAGATGCAGTGCTGTGGTGCCGGTGGCGGTGTCCGGGGATACGATATCGTGCACTCGCTGGACATCACCAACGAGAAGATGATCAACCTCAAAGAGGCCAAGGTGGATGCCCTGACGGATATCTGCCCGTTCTGTCAGCTCCAGTTTGACCGCGGCCAGATCGAAATCCAGGAGAAATTCGGTGTCACGTACGGCCTCCCGGTCCTGCACTACGCAGAACTTCTGGGACTGGCACAGGGAATGAGTCCGCAGGACCTCGGGCTGGACCTCCACGGGATCAGCTGCGAGCCTTTCCTGCAGAAGGTGCTGTGAGGTGGGAACAATGGCAGAAAAGAAGAAAGCAGGTTCTAAGAAGATGGAAGCAAAGAAGGAAGCCTCCGTAAAACAGGAAGCCAGAATGCAGGCAGCACCCGCACCCAAGCAGGCTCCCGCCGCCGGAAAAGTCCCGGTTACAGGTAAGAAAGAACAGCCGCGCATCGGTGTGTTCATCTGCCACTGCGGTACCAATATTGCGGGTTCAATTGATATCAAGGAAGTTGAAGCATACGCAAAGACTATCCCGAATGTGGCCCACGCGGACAATTACCAGTATATCTGTTCCACACCGGGTCAGAAGAAAATCACTGACGCCATCAAAGAGCACAAGCTCACCGGCACAGTTGTTGCTGCATGTTCCCCTCGCCTCCATGAACCGACGTTCAGGACTGCGACCAAGGAAGGTGGCTTAAACCAGTTCCGGTTCGAGATGGCAAACATCCGTGAGCAGAACTCATGGGTGCACATGCATGACCCCGAGGGTGCAACCGCGAAGGCAAAGGATGCCATACGAATCGCGGTCGCAAAGGCATCCCTCCTGCAGGACCTTACCCCCAAGACAGTGCCCGTTGAGAGAGCGGCACTGGTTGTCGGTGCCGGCGTCGCCGGCATGCAGGCAGCACTCGATCTTGCGGCAGCAGGGATCAAGACCTACCTTGTCGAAAAGAGCCCGTCCATTGGCGGACGCATGTCCCAGCTGGACAAGACGTTCCCGACACTCGACTGTTCCCAGTGCATCCTGACACCCAAGATGGTGGATGTCGGCAGAAGTCCCAATATCGAACTCATGACGTACAGTGATGTCGAGGCGGTCGAAGGATACATCGGCAACTTCGACGTGACCATCCGCAAGAAAGCGCATGGTGTGCTCACCATGCCGGAGGCGGAAGCAAAGGGTATCAGCGGAGGCGGATGCAACGGCTGCGGTGATTGTGAACCGGTCTGCCCGGTCATCAAGCCCAACGAGTTCGAGATGGGCATGAAACCGCGGAAGGCGATCTATATCAACTTCCCGCAGGTCGTCCCGCTTCTCTACACCATTGACTGGGACTCCTGTATCAAATGCGGCCTGTGTGTAACGGCATGCGGTGACAAGAAAGCCATTGATCTCGAACAAAAGGATGAATTCGTCAAGATTAAGGTGGGAACGGTCATCCTCGCAATCGGGTTTGATCTCTTCCCGGTTGAAAACAAGAAGGAATGGGGTTACAAGAGATTCGAGAATGTCATTACGAGCCTTGAATTCGAGCGGCTGATCTGCGCGTCCGGTCCGACGAGCGGTCACATTATCCGCCCGAGCGATGGCGAAACACCCAAACGGGTGGCATTTGTCCTCTGCGCCGGCTCGCGTGACAATACCGGCATCGGCAAACCCTACTGTTCAAGGTTCTGCTGCATGTATTCCTTAAAGCATGCC
>CAIULN010000008.1 GCA_903900025.1 uncultured Methanomicrobiales archaeon
CGCCTGCGCAATAATCTCCTTTCGTGGCGCCTGTTCTGTCATTGCAGCGACCTGTTTGCCGACTTTTTCTGCCAGTTTTTTATCAGTCGTGATCAGGATACAGGCGGCATTGGGGTCGTGTTCTGCCTGTGCAAGGATGTCAGCGGCAATAATACGCGGGTCAGCAGTGTGATCAGCAATGATGGCGATCTCGCTTGGGCCTGCCGGGAAATCGATCTCCACCTTTTCACGGAGCATCATCTTTGCCATGGTCACGTACAGGTTCCCGGGACCGACAATCTTCTGCACCGGCCGTATCGTTTCCGTGCCAAGAGCCATGGCTGCGATCGCCTGCGCCCCGCCGGCATTATAGATCTCGGTGACCCCGGCAATATCCAGCGCAACGAGCGTGAGGGGTTTTATCGGGGGTGGGGAGCAGGCACAGATCTCCTGTACCCCCGCGACACGGGCCGGGACAGCGCACATGAGGGCGGAGGACGGGTAGGATGCACGCCCGCCGGGCACATAGATCCCGACCCGTTGGAGTGCGGTTGTTTTGATGCCGAGCACGATACCCGGCTCCATCTCCTGGAGCCAGAGGTCCCTCGGGCGCTGCAGTTCGTGGAAGCGTTCGATGCGCGCTTCTGCTTCAACCAGGCTCTCGACAATTTTTGTATCGACACTGTCATACGCCGCTTCACGCTCTTCATCGGAGACAGCAATGTCGGTAAGTTCACAGTGTTTCTTTGCCAGCGCCCGCAGTGCAGCATCCCCCTCATTCTGCACCCGGTCAATGATCCCGGTGACGGTCACACGCACGTCCTCAAGGCTGGATTTCCTGCCCGCGATCCACGCATCGACCTCGACTGCCTTCCACATACTGCGAAAAGCTTCGGCGGGAAGGCTCGTTAAGGTTTCGACAGGGAGTGGTTATATCCAAGGCGCCCCCTGTTCCTCACAGGTCTGGCGCCCTGGTCGATCTGAAAGGTTTGCCAGAAAATGGGAATTATATGGTGGGGGATGCCTGTTTACCAAGCGTGGCGCCGACCATCTCACGAAGCAGAATATGATAATCCGGCTTATACCAGAGTTTCTTCAGGGCTTCCCATGCCTGTTCGTTGCCCTGAACCGCGAGGTCTGAAAGCTGGCGGATCGCTTCTTTCTGGACGTGATTGATCATGGGTTCCCCACCGCCACGGGCAAGAATATAGAGCGAAAAAACTGCATCGTTCCATTCTGGTTTCATATAACACCATAACCCTGTTTATTCTTTTAGGTTAAAAAAATTATTTATTAAATTAAAATAGTTTACTCAATACGATAACGGCCATCACACCGGGTGAAAACCATCAGAAAACAGCATCAGCAAACATGAGGGGTCGTGAGGGATCCCCTCATTCACCGTGGCATCCAGTGCATTAAACCATCAAAGGAATCCTGCGACCCTCAGGGGAGATCAAGCGGGTCTGGGAAAATACAAAACCTATAGTTTTTTATTACTTCAAAAGTAAATTTACTCGATCTTATATGGGTTCGTCACAGGATGTTATGCGTTTATACATCACACGGGAAGTCTCGTCGAATTTTCCCCAGAGTGCCGGGTGGACGGTTGCACAGTCCAAAACATTATCCGGGTACAACCAGGTATTTTTTATCGAACGTTACGACAACGGCATGATCGAGTCCGTGAAACTGGGAGTAACCTTTGACCCCTCCGTGCCAAAGGATCTCATCGATCTGATGAGTGCCGGTCTCCCGTACAAGCCGTCCTTCCCGGTTTCAAAGACCCGGACATTCCTGATCGCGCCGAGAAATACCGATACCTCAGCGGTGCCGGCTGCATGGAAAGTCCATTTCATGGACGCATTTGGTTTTGAGGACGAGGCACTGATCTGGTACAAGAAGCCGGTCAGGAAGGAAAAAGAGGAGGCAGCGAAAAAACACGCTGCCCCTCAATCTGCCTGATATTCCCTTTTTTTGGCATAGTGTTTTTGTTACATCACCTCTGCCGGTAGTGCCCGGACTCTGGTATTCTGGCAATGCCACATTTGCGAATCCAGTATGCTGCCGCAATCCCGACCAGGAATGCGACCGTCATTGAACTGGCGGGCGCGACGACAACGATGAGCGGGATGATCGTCCCGAAATTGCCAAACGCCCCGGAAAGCTCGGAGAGCGAGAACTTCGGTGCCGGTTTTTCCACGGTGGTTATTCGATCATAAAAAGAGATCAGCGCGGGAGTTACGCTGCCCGGATGATCGTCCCGACATTCTTCCCGGTGATCGCTTTTTCAATGTTCCCCTTGACATGGCAGTTGATGATCTTTACCTCTTTTACGTGGACGGCATCTTTCAATAACTCGACCACCATCGGTTCGATCACCATGTCCGCAAGGTTCATCCCAAGGAGCTCGGATGCGGTGATCTCTTTGATGAATTCTGCATCCGGGTGAACATGGGGATCCTGTGTATACAAGCCGTTCACGTTCTTCCCGATGATGCAGTTCCTGGCTCCCATCACCTCGGCGATAAGGAACGCGCCGGTGTCGGTGCGGTGCGGGGGAATCGAGCCTACCCTGGCGGGGTGCTCATAGAGCCCGTAGGGGGGCGTGCCGTGCATCACCGGCAGCATCCCGAGCTTGAGCAGGCTCGGGAGTTCAAGAAGATCGCTGGTATGGATCCTGATGCCATTGTATTTTGAGAGGAGGATGGAGACCATGATTGCGTTCTGCTCCGAAATCTTTGCCGAAAGCTCAGCGAGAACACCGGTGGGCATGCCGAGGTCGATCCCGACGTCCATGATATGCCGGACACGGCCTCCGCCGCCGGTCACGAGCAGGATCTGGTGTTTTTGGGAAAGTATGCCGATCTCCTCGAGCAGGGGGTGCATCACCGCACGCCCGTAATCGATCGCCGCGTGCCCCCCGATCTTGATGACATTAAGGTTTGGGGTGATCCGGATCTGTTCACCCACCCGTCTCTTCCTGCGCATCCCTTTTTTAACGAGCGTCTCTCCCTGCAGACCGCTGATCAGCTCAAAACGTTTTTCCCTACCCATTGGCATTCACTCACTACTGGTATCTGGTGGCAAAGTTATAAGCCAATGTAAACCAGTTGGTATTGCAGACTGCTACCTGAAAGGTGCAAACATAATACGCCACAATGAGGATAGTCCAGGCAGGAAAATGATGAAGATCTACGTGCGTGAACGACAGAAAGTCGGCGAGGGCGTCGAATCCCCGAAGTACCGCATCATCGCGGTCACCGGGGGCGAGCTCCAGATTGAAGCGACCCATTTCCGGAAATTCGAGATCGAACAGATTGCAAAAGACGTTATGGCACAGGTCGTGTACATGAAACCCGTGCCGGATGACCAGAAGAAGAAACGCTGAACTTTTTTTTCCGGTTTTAAAAAATATTGTGAATTGGTTGGTTCTCAGCCGTTATTGAAAAATTTAAAACTCCAAAATTTTTTTTTAAACCAAATTCTCGTTTTCAAACTTTTTTTAAAAAGTATTCCGATCTGCTCACATTATTTTTCGTGGTGCTCAATTTTATTTAATTTTTTTAAAAGATAGATTTTTAGAATTTTTAAAAGTTTTCTGGAATTTTAAAAGTTTTCTTTGTGTTCAGAAATTTTTTTAATTTTTCTTGTTTTGGAAGGGGAAAAATTTAAGAATTTATTTCGCGTTCTTTACATCCACCCTGACCTGCTCATGCCACCCCGGGCAATGCACCCTGACCGGTCTGCGGGACCCTGACAAGCTGGTATGCTGGTTCCCCACGTGCGTCCATTCGTGGTGGCACGTATGGCAGGTTACAAGACATGAATTATACGTACTGACCATGAGGACAGATGACAACGAACAATATGTATCAAGGAGATGGAAGCGTAGCGCGAACGTAAGAATTCCCGGTAAACTACTCGTGAAGTATTCTTTTATCCCGACATAATGGCAGTGATATTCTCCGGCACGATCCGTCCTGCCGTGATGGTGCCGCTGCTGTCATGGGATACGGGCAACCGCTCTCGATGCCGGTCCATATTGTCGCTGTTTTCGCTGCGGTCTGTCTTGCCCCGGTAGTACTGGTTTCATGTTATCGATCTGCTAACACGTCGATAAAAAAAGAGATCGTCAGCAATGCCCCCCAGAACCGATTCTTGCACAGCTGATGGGAACCATGTATGGCAGTGGGAAAAATCCCCGCTTTTTGCATCACGTAGTATCACATATAGATTATATTTTCATAATCTCTGGCTTGCCTCGTAGAGACAGGAAGAAATGGCGGAATTTGTCGGCAGGGGACAACAATATGCTCATTGGAGAAATGAAGAAATAGGAAAAATGGACTCTCCCAAAATTACTTAAATGTTTGGAAACATTGGGGTATATTGCTATTGCATCGACAACAGGAATCTTCCTGATCTCTTATTCGAGGAAAGCAAAATGGTCGACGAATCAATAAAATATGTGCCAACCGATGCTGTGACACGTGAAGAGTTCGAAGAACTCAAGAATGAAGTTCACTTGATAAAAGGTAGCATAAAGAAGTTATTGATAGACATACGGGAAAGATTCAATGATTTGGAATCTCCTTTAAACAATCTCTCTCGCAGAAAAGAGAGCGATGAGAAAGGATCCGGTCCCGTTCAAATCTTCATGGGCAACCCTCCCGCACGCCCAAAACATAAACCCCCCATAGTCAACCGGTTCCGCCGGAAGAAGTTATAGCTCTTTTTTTGGTCCTTTTCCATGAACTTTGGAAAAAACATCAGGCAAAGCAGTCACGTCTCCTGCAGCACCTGACGGGAACATCATCAGCCCCATGACGCCATATCCTACAATTTCACACGACTACTCCCATCCTGAAATTGGGACCAAAGGGCAAGAGATTCTGCCAGATTAACAAAAATATTTTTTGAGAACCTTCTCCTGCTATTGTGTACCCACAGGTGCTGCGGTGGTGGATGAATGGTTACGGGAATGCCCATCTGTCAGGTATCCTGAGGTCTGGTGGAGGGGGTCCCGCCCCCGTCCCGCATCGCTATTTTTCCAAAACCAGAGCATGGCTGGGAAAAAGGAGACCCGCTGCCCCTCTCTCCGTTTTTATGGCGTTTGCCGTCCGCCTGGTACCGCTCATGCCCCCCGGGCACGCTTCTGATCCTCGTGGTTTTTACCACCCGATTCCCGTTCGTGCCGTCACTTTCTGCACAGGAGCCCGGCAAGGTTCTGTGCACCGGCAAACCCGACTGTCTTCTGGCTCCCGTGCATGATGTCGACGTGCTCAATCCCCAGTGCTTTTGCTATCGGCTGCTCCAGCATCCCTCCGATGAGCAGGTCAATGTCATGCTCTTTGAGCTTCCGGACGATAAGGTCGTGATCGGGTTCGACCAGCACTTCGCATGCCGGGTGGACTAAAGGCCTGATCTTTTCCTGTACGGAACTGTCAAAATCGACAACAATCAGCCGCGGAACAACTCCGGATTCTGCAAGGAAACGGGTCATGGATACCGCACGGGTGGGGCCGCTGACAATGGCAATGTGCCGCTCCCGTAAGGAAGAGTAGTCCGGCTCCGGGTCCTGACCTTCAGAGGGAGCAGCGGGAGCAGGGATGCCCAGGTTTTCTGCAACCCGCTCAAGGAACCGGATTGTCGAACGGTACCCGATGGGGATCTCCTCGATGATATAGGGTGTCCCGCACGTCGTCTGCAGGAGTTCTGCCGCCTCCTTTCCTGACGGTTCACAGAGCACGATGTTCAGTGCCGCTGCACCGGCCCGTTCAAGGTCTTCCCGTGTTGCATCCGCCGTGAAAACCGCATGTACATTCACACCGATCAGACCAAGCACGCGCCGGATTTCTGCGAGATCGGGGCCGGCCCGCAGCATGCCGACCAGGTTGACGGTGCGGGGCTCGGCCGTGCCGGTTTTTTTGACAAGTTCCCTTACCAGCTCGCGGAGGGTATCACTATACCCCTCCCGGAAATCCCCCTCGAATCCTTCGGCAGAGATGGCAATCACCCGGGAGCTGGTCCTTGCATCCCTCACAGCACTGTCTGCGTCCTCTCCAATGATACCCGAGGCGCAGCATGAGAGCACAAACATCAGTTCCGGGCAGAGCGTCCGGTCCAGGTCCTCAATTGCCTCTCTGAGTTTTTCTTCGGCGCCGAAGATAACATCGTGTTCATCGAGGCATGTAGAGTAGACCTCTGACGGCCGGTCACCCCTCATCCCCAGGATATAGTTAATGTGATACACACAGCCTTTTGGCCCGTGGACAAGGATTGCACTATTTTTTATTGTGCCGAGCGCCTTTATCGCCCCGAACAGCTTGCAGGTCCCCCGCGGGATCCTGACGGCATGTCGTACCGTGTGCTGACCAGCCATTGTCCCCCTGCTTATGGATCATACTGCATGATGCAGAGATAAGCGCATCGTTCACCGGAAGAACACGTGGATTGGGGTTCTTTTGGGTTGTTGATGTACGGCCGTTTTTGCATACGGGAAGTATCATGTATTCCCTTGTTAAAGGGAGCGTTGATGGCATGCTGACGGTAAAACTTGCCGTTTTAAAGAGGAGAAGAATGCACGCGCAATAATTCCAGGGCAGCGGATTGCATCTGCCGGAACGGGTTGTTATTCAGATGACCCTCCGGTAGTATGCGAGGCGGCGTGCATACGGACGGATCCAAAATGAGGGATACATGGGGTCTGTATAGGGCGAAACGAGCAAAAAATTTTCTTAACCGGAATTCACCCGGGTCACCGGACGGGTGGTGTAACTGGCAGTGTGTGTGGAGAACGGCTGATGCCAGACCTCGACGTCATCGTCATAATGGTCGGGGAGGTACTCGTGGAATTGCTCAAAGTTAAACTTGTGAAGGATGTGCTGCATGATGGACGAGGGCTTGACAACACGGATGTCATACCCGTCCCTCATCCAGCGCATGAGCAGGTTACAGGTATTGCCTTGGTTTTTATGCCGTGATATGATGTAGTGGAGATAGAGCCTGCAGTCAGCGTAGAGTTCAATCCAGCCGCAAAAGAGCTCTGCTGTGAATCCGAGCGCATCTCCTTCGGGCGTCCCGGTTTCAATACGTTTTTTCATTGGGGGTCACTCCTCTTTTTTGGGACATACATTTTACAACGATGAAATGAAAAAATGATCGATAGTACATAACCTGCCACCAGGTTATTGTCTGGTGGAGTGAACCTATGACAAAAGACCAGAACTGTCAGCAATGCGGCCGCTGTTGCGAGAAGTGGGGGTGGGGCAGAAGGGCGTTCCCGAAGATATCATCCCGTGGATCAAAGAGAACCGTCAGGATATCCTGCAGCACGTTTCAATAATGCTCACCAACGGGAAACGGGCGAACGGAAAGGATATTGGTGTCGATGATCTTCCCCGTGTTGCCCGCATACGGTACTGGGTGGAGCCGGATGGCAGGGCGTTGAGGTATTGCCCGTTTTTCCACAGAGCGGAAGATGGAATGGTTTACTGCAAAATTCATGACGCGAAACCAAAAGTCTGCATACGTTTCACGCCATGGAACGAGGAAATTCGTGATTATGCGCTGAACTGCCCTGCATGCAGGGAAAAAGCCCCGTAAGAAGAGGGGGGTGTCTGAACCGGTGTACCGTTTTATTGCGCATGGCCGGAAATGTGCACATCTTTTACCAGCATGTGTTAACAGAACAGCAGTCTGATCTCAATTTTTTTTGACCTAAGCATCTTTATGGGAACATATCCAATAATTTCGTAATGAATATCCATGGTTGCGCTCTCTGTTGATGTTCTTTTTGATGCTGCGGTCCGCATTCAGCTGCTGGAACGATCGATCACCATTACATTTACCCAAAATACAATCCGTATAAAATTCCCGACCACCCGCAGGCTCGCAGAATTTCTCGATGTCCCCCATTATTACGTGCTCCCCTATTTTGCGATGATGGAGCAGGAGGAACTGGTCACCCGCGCAGAGCGTGTCGGCATCCTGACAACCGCAAAAGGGAGCAGGATGATGATCGGGATCATGAAGGTGCGGTACCTGCAGGAGTCAGAGGGCATCCTTGGGCACACGATTTTCGAAGAGATCGCAAAGAAATGCCAGACCGAATGAAGATTCCACTCTCATCTTTTTTTCCATCATTCCGTTTCTCAATAATGTACGCTGGTATACCACCTGTTTACCAATTGGTTAAATAATTTCATTATACAAATTCAAAAAAGAAATAATATCTATTAATAAATCCCAGTCTGATCGCATAAGGACTGAACTGTATGAGGGATTCTTTCAAACATTCCATGATCCTGCTTGTAGTCCTCCTCCTTGCCGGAGGAGTGATCATCGCAGGATGCACGACAACGACACCAAGCCAGCCGGCAACGCCAGCTGCTGAAAAACCAAAGCTCCTGCTCGCGACGACAACCAGCCTGTACGATACCGGGCTGCTCAACTACCTCGAGCCCAAGTTCGAGGCAAAGTATAACGTCGACCTCCTGATCACATCGCAGGGTACGGGCAAGGCGATCGAACTTGCCAAGAAAGGCGATGCCGATGTGCTGCTCGTCCACTCCCCCTCGCAGGAGCAGACGTTCCTTGAGGACGGCTATGGGCTGAACCGGCGCACGTTTGCGAACAATTCGTTCATAATTGTCGGTCCGGCAAATGATCCTGCCGGTATCAAAGACAAGGATCCTCTGGTAGCATTCAAGGCGATCCTGATAAAGGGCAAGGCAGGAAACGCATCCGTCATGTTTGTCTCCCGCGGCGATGGATCCGGCACTCACACCAATGAACAGAGCAACTGGAAGGCAGCAGGGTATGATTATGCCAAGGATGTCCAGAAATCCGGGAACTGGTACATCGAAGCCGGTAAGGGAATGGGCGAGACGCTCCAGATGGCAAGCGAGAAGGGCGCTTATACCGAAAGCGATGAAGGGACCTACCTCGCGTATGCAGGGAAGCTGAACCTGACGATTATTGTGAAAAAGGTGGATGCGCCTACCCTGATGAACATCTACAGCGTCATGACGGTCTATCCTGCAAACCCGCAGCCGGAAAAAATTGCCATGGCAAACAACTTTGTCAACTGGATTATCTCACCGGAGACATTGACCGACATCGGCAATTATGGCATGGAAAAGTACGGAAAGAGTCTCTTCACGCCATTTACCCTTGGAGTCCCGAAAGGGGTCACCGCAGACTTCACCACACCGGCGACAGCGACCCGCCCGCTGAAAGTGTATCACGCAGGAAGCCTTGCAACCTCGTTTGGCAAGCTGGAGAAGATGTTTGAGAAGGCGCACCCCGATGTGGACGTCCAGCTCTTCTCCGGAGGCAGCGCTGCACTCGTCGACAAGGTCACAAAGTCGAACCAGAAAGCAGATGTGCTGGCAAGTGCGGACTATTCGCTTATCCCCAAGTACATGGTCCCAAACAATGCAACGTTCTATATAGACTTTGCAAAGAACGCCATGGTGCTCTGTTACACCGATAAGAGCAAGTATGCAAATGAGACCACTGCGGACAACTGGTACAAGATCCTCGGGAGGTTTGATGTAAAGTACGCAATCAGCGATCCGAAGACGGATCCGGCAGGCTACCGCTCGCTGATGACCATCGGTCTTGCGGAGAGAAAATATGGTGACGCAACGATCTTTTCCACGCTCGTGACGCCCTACAGCAAGCTGAATAAGACCGTCTCCGGTGGTGTCTGGACGATCGATGCAACCAATCCCTCACCGGATGGGAAGAAACTGACGATTACCGCAACGGGACCGGACATTGCCCCGCTGCTCAAGGACGGGAAAGTCGATTATGCCTTCGAGTACAGCAGCGTCGCCATCCAGAGCGGTCTGAAGTATATCACCCTCCCCACCGACATTGACCTCTCTGACCCGAAGATGGAGGCAACCTACAAGACCATACAGGTGAAACGGCCATCAGGAAATACCACTGTGACAGAAGTTGGCTTACCCATCGTGTACGCGGTCACCGTTCCGGTGAGTGCCAGAACGCCGGATATGGGGTATGAATTCACAAAACTGCTCCTTGGCAGTGATGGTCAGGCGGTGCTGAATGCAGATGGCCAGACCCCGATCGTGCCGGCAGAGGCATTCGGCACGGTACCGGATGCCATTAAACCGGTCGTCACTGTTAAGGCATAATCGTTCCAGAAACGCAGTGCACCTTGAGAAGGGTCCCTGACATCGGGGGATTGCGGGGCGCCTGGTACAAGCGCAACCGCAGAACCTTCTCTTTTTATTCCCTTATTTCCAATGACTATCAGCAGTACGGGTGGTTTTTGTGCAGGAGATCATTGACGGCATTACTCAGGCGTTCCAGTTGATTATCACACTCAACCCGGAACTCCTTGAAGTCACCGCACTCTCGTTGTATATTTCCCTCTCCGCGACCGTCATCGCCACGCTCATTGCCATACCTGTTGGAGGACTCATCCATTTCCACGAATTTACCGGAAAACGCGTGCTGATCACCATCATCCAGACTCTTTACTCAGTTCCAACGGTCATCATCGGGCTGCTTGTTTTCCTGCTCATTTCACGGTCCGGGCCGCTGGGCATTTTCGGGCTGCTCTTTACCCCTACAGGAATGATCCTCGGGCAGACGATCCTGATCCTGCCGATCATGACCGGCCTTGTTATCACCGCTCTTTCCGGTGTCGACCGGAACATTCGTGACACCCTCATCTCACTCGGGGCGACCGAGTTCCAGAGTATCGCCCAGACCGTGCGGGAGGCGAGGTTTGCGATCCTCAGTGCGGTGATCCTCGGGTTCGGGCGTGCGATCTCCGAGGTCGGGGTGGCAATGATGATCGGCGGCAACATACGGGGCGAGACCCGGGTCCTCACCACCTCGATCGCTCTCGAGACAGGGATGGGCAACTTCGGTCTCTCCATCGCACTCGGCATCGTCCTGCTCGCTATTGCACTGATCGTGGTTCTTATCATGAACCTGATGACATCCGGTGCACTTTCGGACTCTGACCGGGTCAGGGGAGGACCACAGGCATGATCCGGATCTCGGGGGTATCCCGAAAATTTGGCGAACGCGAGGTCGTGAGCGGGATCGACCTCGCGATCCGTCGCGGGGAGATCTTCTCCATCATCGGACCGTCCGGCAGCGGCAAGACCACGCTGCTCCGGCTCATCGATCTTCTCGACCGCCCCACCCGCGGCTCGATCATGTTTGAGGATTCTTCGACCGAGGGTCCGGAACACGAACGCCGTGCGATACGCAGGCGGATGGCGATGGTCTTCCAGAAACCCGGTGTGCTGAACGCGACCGTCGAGCAAAATGTCGCGTTCGGGCTGGAATTCCGCGGAATGCAGAAAGACCGGGTCCATGAACGCGTTACATCGGCGCTGGAAATGGTCGGGCTCTCCGGTCTTTCACAACGACGGGCACTCACACTCTCTGGCGGCGAGATGCAGCGCGTTGCGATCGCCCGTGCGATCGTTACCGGACCGGAAGTGCTCCTTTTAGACGAACCCACCGCAAACCTCGACCCACTCTCCACCGGGATCATCGAAAACCTTATTGTGCGGGTCAACCGCGAAAGAAAAACCACCGTCATCCTCGCCACACACGACATGGGGCAGGGGCAGCGCCTTGCCAGCCGGATCGGTGTCATGATGGACGGGCACCTTGTCCAGACGGGCGAAATATACGACATATTCTACCATCCCGTCAACCGCCCTATCGCGACCTTTGTCGGGATCGACCCTGTCAGCGATGGCATTGTGGAATCCAATGAGAACAACCTTGCCATAATCGCCGTCCATGGAGTCAGTGTCCAGGCAGTCACCGCGCTTGGGAAAGGACAGCGGGTGGCACTCTGCATACGCCCGGAGGAGGTCACACTCTCGCTGCCGGATGCCTGCCCTCCTGCCAGCAGCGCGAGGAACTGCCTTGCAGGCACGATTACCCGCCTCCTTCCCTACGGGCCCTTCACACGCGTACATGTTGACTGTGGTATACCCGTGACCGCACTGGTCACGCGGCGATCGAGCGAGGAACTCGGCCTTGCCATGGGTATGAGGGTGAACGCGACCATAAAAGCAACTGCCATCCATGTAATCCCTGATCCGGAAGATAAAGACAACCCGCCTCATACAACGACAGGATAAGCAGGATATGACACTCAATATCCCGGTGCAATCCTCCCGTTACCTGCAGGGCACTGGGCACAAAAAACACAGAATACTTTTTTCACCGGTGCCATCAGGTAAATACCACCGGGTCATACCATTCCATGCAATGCAGTGTACCATCCTTGCGAGCGGGAGCAAAGGCAACGCAATGGTGATCGAGGGGTCCGGAGGCGCCCTGCTTGTCGACGCCGGATTATCGGCAAAAGAGACGTTGTTCCGCCTCATTCGTGCAGGCCGAAGACCTGACGATATCCGTGCGATCCTTGTGACCCATGAACACGGAGACCATATCGCCGGGGTCGATGTCCTCGCCCGCCGGCTCCATGTCCCGGTCTGTGCAACCGAAGGGACACTGCGCGACTTTCTGGCAAACCGCCGGGCATCGGATCACCCGATCGAAACCCGCACATGCCACTACAACAGTGAATTTTGTGTCGGGGATTTTATCATAGAACCGTTCGCCACATCGCATGACGCAAACGAGCCTTGCGGGTTCTCCATCAGGGATGATGACATCCGGATCGGGTGCTGCACGGACACCGGCATCGTCAGTCCGAAAATGCTGGGCATTCTCCAACGGTGCGACGGGATTGTGCTCGAGAGCAACCACTGTCCGGTGATGCTGAAAGAGGGCCCGTACCCGGAATCCTTAAAGCGGCGCATCCGGTCGGCGCGGGGACACCTCTCCAACGAAGCAGCGGCCCGGTGCCTCCAGATACTGGGACGAGATGTGCACATGATCATACTCGGGCATGTAAGTGAAATCAACAATACACCAAAGAAAGTAAGGATGAGTGCCCGCGACGGGCTCGGGCTCCTGTATGAAGAGACATCCCTCATTGTCGCAACGCAGGACGGGACATCTGAGACCTGTCCGCAGGTGCTGCGTCTCTGACACGGGTCAGAAAGATTTTTTATCAAAACCTCATGTTGTTCTAATCTTCAGCAGCAGCATGCAATACTGGTCGAGTGAATCGATCAGTGCCTTTTTTGCTTTTTTTACCTTTTTCTGGTCATCCGAGAAAAAATCAAAAACAACGTAATCAAGCATCGTCACATAATAGTGGCGGGGACCCAGTTTCTGTCTGATCTCATCAAGGCAGGCAAGCGCTTCGTACTGTTTGCCACTCATCAGTTCGAATGCTAAATCTGATAACAGGAGGATATTTGGGGGGAAATTCTTGGCAAGCGCAAGTTTGCGGAACTTGGAGTAGGTCTCGCTGCGGGCTGCCATGACCGCCAGCTTGAGACCATAGTATACCGGTTCAATATCGTCGGGAAACAGCTGGGTCATCTGTTTGACGATTCCTGCAAGCCCGCCGGCATCCCGCTGTTCCAGCTTGAGGCGGTACATCTCCCGCAGGAAGTACATATCGTTACAAAACCGCTCGATCGCGATCGTTAACAGTTCCTCCTTTATGTCGGCGTTCCCGTCTTTTGTCGCTTTCTCAACACCGGTGCGGAGAAACTCCCCCTCACTCGGAAACCACTCAATCGCAAATTTCAGCATGAACCAGAAGATCTTGGTGATCCGCGGGTCTTCTGCCACCTCGTAGTACCTGAGGCGGTTCACCGGGGGTTTCAGGTTGACAAGGTCCATCATCTGCTCTCGTGCGGCAAGCGCGAGATCGCTGGGTAGGGCGGATGGCGGGTTTTCGGTGCTTTTCACCTGCTGGGTCGAGAGCGTGTAGTAACAATAGGCAATTGCCGGGCAGATAATGGCGTCAACGTTCCGGTATCTCTTGAGATGCTCAATTGCTTCGGTAAACCGGCCATCGGTCACCATCCGGAGCCCGAGAATGATGTCGTAGATCGCTTTTCCCTTTTTGCCCCGCTTGTTGCGCATGGCATAGTCAAACAGTTTTTCAACAGAAGGGACATCACTGGACTTTTTGCCGCATTCCAGCACCTTCATCGTGACGGCATCGATGAACTGGTCATGCATATCATCGGAGATCCCGGGCAGGGAATTGTCAATCGTGGTTGCAACATGACCAAAAAAGACCGGGATGTTTGCATCGATCTTGTCGATGCTTTTTTCAATGTAATCAAAAAATTCCAATTTGAGCTGACCGGTCTTTGCCTTGAGGACCGCATCCGGTTGCCATTCCTCGCCCATACACTACACTTCCCCCTGTGTTATAATAAGTTTTTAGAAAAGTCCGGGGTTGTATGATCGGGGGATTTTTTTTAAAAAAATGGCGACTGTGATGATCCCGTGTGGAATGATATCGGTAATTTAATTTCTTTTAACGGAGATGAGAGAGAAGAGGCAATGCTCTTTATTGAATTTTCACGCTGCTGCGAACGGCTCGAAGGACTCTCAGGCAGGCTTGAGATGATCGATGTGATCAGCCGGGAGCTTCCCGCCCTCTCGGCAGACGAGCTCCCGATATTTGTCAGGTTTGTGATGGGCAGGATCTTTCCTGACTGGAGCCAGGCGCAGCTGGGCATCGGCCCAAACCTCCTGTACGAGGCAATCGGGTATGTAGCCGGGGTGAAAAAGGATGAGGTGGTGGAGAAGATCAATGTCACCGGCGATGTCGGGAAGGCGGTGGAGGAACTTCTTGCAATAAAATCCCAGACGACGTTTTTCCATGAAGAACTCGACCTCGTGAGGGTGTATCACGAGCTTATGACCATCGCAGCACAGGAGGGAAAAAAATCCCAGCGGGAAAAACTCCTTTCGGTACGCAGGCTCCTTGGCAACGCCCACCCGCTCGAGGGCAGGTATCTTGCACGGATCATGCTCGAAGAGCTCCGTATCGGAGTTGGCGAGGGCAGCGTACGAGACGCAATAGCAAAAGCCTTCAATGCCGATGCTGCACTGGTCGAGCATGCGATGCAGGCGTTAAACGATCTCGGCGAAGTGGCACGGCTCGCAAAGATTGGACCTGAAGCCCTCCAGGAAGTCCACATCACGCTTTTCCACCCGGTGCGCATGATGCTCGCACAGGCAGGGACAATCCCCGACATGATC
Organism: uncultured Methanomicrobiales archaeon; assembly: GCA_903900025.1. Lineage (GTDB taxonomy): Archaea > Halobacteriota > Methanomicrobia > Methanomicrobiales > Methanospirillaceae > MVRE01. Next base: position 15,136 of record CAIULN010000008.1, read on the forward strand.
AAAGAGCACGGGGAGATTGCCGCTGAATACAAGTATGACGGATCGAGGTTCCAGTTCCACAAAAGAGGCAACTGGTGCAGGATGTACTCCCGCAGGCTGGAAGATGTGACCGGAGCACTTCCGGATGTCATCCAGCAGCTCCTCGGGGCAACAGATCATGACGTCATCATTGATGGGGAGGTGATCGCCATCAAAGACGGCCGCCCGATGCCATTCCAGTCCGTGCTGCGGAGGTTCCGCAGGCGCCATGATGTTGCCGGGGCGAGCGTTGAGATCAAACTGGTCCCCCATGTGTTTGATATCCTGTACCTGGACGGTGAGACCCTCATTGACCTCCCCTTATCTGAACGCAGGAGAAAACTCGAGGGCGTGGTAAACTTTTTCATCGCCCCTCAGGTCGTCAGCGCTGACCAGACAGTAATCGAACAGACATATCGGGCTGCACTGGACGCCGGGCATGAGGGGCTTATGCTCAAAGTACACTCTTCACCCTACTCACCCGGGCAACGGGGAAAGAACTGGATCAAGATAAAACCGGAGGTCGATACCCTTGACCTTGCTGTCATCGGTGCTGAATGGGGTGAGGGCAAGCGGGCGCACGTGTTCGGCTCCTTCCTTGTTGCGTGCCAGGACCAAGGAAAACTCATCCCCCTGAGCCGCGTGGCGACGGGGTTCTCCGATGAACAGCTTGCCGAGGTGTACGACCTGTTAAAAGACAGCGTGACTGCAAAGTCCGGAAAAGAAGTCACCTTTGAACCCGTCCTCGTTTTCGAAGTCGGATATTCAGAACTGCAGGTCAGCCCGACCTACCAGGGCGGATTTGCACTCAGGTTCCCTCGGTTCGTTCGTATCCGGGACGATAAAGGCATTTCAGAGATCGAGACCCTCGAAAGCATACGGGATCGCTACCAGAGGCAGGCGAACTCTCCACAGGTTCAATAGATGGAAAAGAGCGTCCTCTGTGTCCGCAGCTCGGGGATCAGGGTGCTGTGACGCACCCATTGGTCAAAACCCAGCTGTGCAGATGCCTCCTGTATGGCTGAATCCAGCGTGGCGCAATGATGAGGTGGTTGTGCCATCGCACGACGCGTGGCCTCGCGGATAACCCAGGTGCCCAGCGGCGCCCAGTAATCGCTGGAAATACTCCTGACAAGGATGACACGGGCCGAGCGGTGAACCTGTATCAGGTACTCGCAGACCGCGAGCCGTGCCGAATAGTATGCACCTGAAATCGGTGAGTAGCCCTTTTTTTTCATGCCTTCGCGGTCCTGCACAATGATATCCTGATCACCGCCCCACAAGGTATGTTTCCCCCATTTCTCGATCATCTCGTACTTCCAGTCCCCGGGAACCAGGATGCAGACGATCCTGTTCCCGAATAGTTCTGCAGAAAAGAGCCGGATCTCCTCGAGCGGGGGGAAACCGGCAATTGCCCTTTTCATCTGGACAGAAAGGGTGTCATCGACGGCGGTGATCGCCCACCGGGTCGGGACAAAATGCCGTCGCCGGCCCAGCAACCCCGCGGTCATTAGTTTTGCTATCTGGTAGACATCGATATCCGATTCCATGAGCGTGACGCAGGCCTCGGTTGCCCCCAGATCTGTGTCCGAGATGACCCGGTCGACAGAACGTTCGACATGGGCGCTGCCGGAAACAGACATCTGTTTGATGGCACCTGACAGCCCGACCGGTGCGACTGTTCCGTCGAAGGTGAGGGAAAAGGCAACCGGCTTTTCAAACACGACATCCACATCGAGGGGTCTGCTGGAGAGCGCGATCTCTTGGAGATCGCCGCTGAACTGGTTTATGCCGGAAGTCCCCCGGATCGTACGGGCACGGATGCCCACGATGTCATCAATCGCCAGCCCCTGTGACAACCAGTCAGGAGGATGGTCACTGTCATTGATAAGCAGCGGCCCGCCCCGGACCTCCGGATACCCGTAACTCCCGATGAAGACCGAGGGCGAACTGCCCTGATAGCTGCTCGCGGGTTTCAGCGCAAGCTGGGCGTAGAACCGGCTTGTGATGGGGCAGCGGGGCAGCCCGCACATCCCCTTCCCCTTGCACTCAGCGCACTGCACCGCTCTTCACCCTTGTATCCACCACCACCCTGACCCGGTCCCCCAGCATATTCAGGACCGAATCCACCCATTCATCCCAGTGGACAGGGGACTCCCCGGCCATCGATGCCACTTCCGCTCCGATATCGTCATCCCGTTCCTTCTGTGCCATCATCACAACGGAACCCGGAGCAAAGGACTCGGTCACGATCGCGTCGCGGTCTCCGTCAACAATGCCAAGCACCGGGATGCCGCGGTGGGCACAGATATGCCCGCAGACCGCGGTGGTATCATCACCAATCGCAAGAATCCCGCAACAGTCATGCAGGATCCGCTGGTAAATCTCGTGACCGCAGTGATCGATCACCACTACGTTCCCTATCCGAAGCGATTGATTGCCCGGTTTAGGAGGGGCTGACCGTATCGGTCCGCTCTTGCACCACGCACTGGCAAGATCGGTCTGACCCTTCCACCCGAGCTTTTCGATCCCGTGGATCTTTGGCGAAAGCCCGGTTACCGGTTCAATTCCCCCGCCATCCATACTGCGGAGGACAACGGTGCCTGAAGTTGCACGCCCTATGATAATTCCGTTCACATATACAGGTTCGCCCGGGATGCAACCGCGGATTGTTCGTTTTCGCATATCTCCACTACGCGTACTCACTCCTCTTTTTAATGCAAAGCCTGTGAGGTGTGAAAGTGTGGCGCCAAGTGCCCGGTCACCGGCATCCCATACAAAGACGGTCCTGTCCGAACACTCAACCTGCACAAGCCCGATCCTGGGAAGCCGGGACGCGACAATATCGCCAAAGATCTGGCCGGACTCTGCAGTCTTCCCATGATTTGCGAGAAAAACGGGACCGGAGATCTTTTTAATAACATAACTTGGAGGCTCGCCCCAGAACTCCACATTAAGGCAGGATTCCTCCGCGGCGGTCCTTGCCATTACACCGGCAACGATCGTGCGGGCAGGGCTGATTCGGTCGATAAGCCAGCCAACCTCACCGGTATCAAAAATCTCAGGACCATGGACGACCATCACAGGCCGTTCCGAATGGCAGGAGAGATCCTCATTTGTATCTTGGGATTCTTCAGGGCACGGACGGTCGGATAACCGTTTCGTGTGAACAGCCGGTATCATTCGCTGAAGGGTGCCTTCCATCCTACATCATACCGCGCCCCGCACTCAGGACAGATGAGAATTATGCGGTACACCTCCCGGGTGGACCTGATGGGGACCGACGCATTGCCTGCATTGATATTGAGAAACGAGGTGTGGAACCCTGACTTGTAACCGCAGGCAGGGCATGCCTTGAGCTCGGTTCCTATTTTGAGAGATCTGATTTCCCCGGGGTCTGGCATGACGGATCACCAGTTGTTATTCTTTCTCCTGTTCTATGGGTATTAAGGTTGCCTGCTCCGGGCAAGTGCGGTGATGATCGCGTATGCATTCTTCCTTCCGTTGACTCCTGCATGCTCCAAGCGGAATGGTTTCGGGACGAGTGCCATCGTCTGGGAAATTTTCTGCTCCAGCACACCTTCTGTCACCTTTCTCCCGTCAATTGAGGTACCCGCCCCCATATCCACGATCTTCTTTGCATTATTCTGCTGTTCCGGATGGTTCGGGTCCATGATGATCAGGACGGGTTTTTCAAACAGCAGCGCCTCGTGCAGGGTTGTGAGCCCGCCATGCACAATCGCGATCCGCGCCCTTGCCAGATGTTCGTAGAGGTTGGGCACGTAGCCGTGAGAGATGAAATTGTCCGTTGATTCCGGGAGCACGGGCCCTGTATAGAAAACATCGAGGAACAGGTCCTTTCGCTGATTGGCGATGGACTTTAACATCTGGTACATGGGCAGCTTGTAGGGTTCGCCACCGAAACTGGCGAATATGCATTCCTTGCAATAGGTATAACTTTCAGGATTCACTTCAAGGAATGGCCCGGTGAAGCTGTACCGGCGCTCCTCACCTCCCGGGACGACGATATTATACTCGCTGACCGTGTCCGGCGGCGGGTAATCTGGGATGATCACGTGGCTGGCGAGCCTGAGGTACCGCTGGATCAGGAAGTTAAGGATCTTCCATACGGGATTTGTCGTGCCGCCCGGTCCGTTGAAATGGTTCTGGTTGGTGATGAAAACAACCGGGACGCTACAAAACCGTGCAGCGATCAAACCGCCATACATGGTATCAGAGACGACACAATCAATGGCATGCCCGCGGATCAACTGCCGGACACGCAGTGCCGATCGCACCATGTCGGGCACAATCCATTTTGAGCACCAGAGCGTCTTTTTTAAGGAAAAAAAACCGTCCTCCCCCTCGAGGCATACTTCCCTGATCGTGCGGTGGAGGTTCGAGCACCCGTGCTGGTCGATGAAATCGAATGCCTTTCCATATGCTGCGAAATGGACGGTGTGTCCCAGCTGCTGGAAATAATGTCCGAGGTGGATGCAGCGGGACGAGTGCCCGAGCCCCTCCCCGCATACAACAAAGAGGAACTTCATGGGACAACCGCCCTCGGTGCGGGAAAGGAATGGTCCGGGATCATGGTCATGCAGTGCAGGGTTCTTTGCTACGACATTGTTGGAGCTCCGTAGTTTAGTGTTTTACGATTCCTGCATGCTGCCTAAGGACGATCCGCATAATAATTAATCTCCTGATCAATTTTTTATGAGAAGAGTGCGGAGGGTTATCTCTTGTCATACATTTTTTTAAGGTGGGAAACCTGCTCCTCCCCCCTTTCAGCAGAGGGGCAGATCACCTGTTCGAGGAGTGCCATTACCTTCTCTGGTTCACGGATCCCGTACAGGCAGTCGAGAGGGTGACGCGATCCCCTATGCCGTGATTTCGCATACCCAAGGCCTGCACCCGCATTGTCATTCCGGCCCTCACTCACCGCCCCTGTCGATATTTCGGAACCCCCTGGGCCTGTCCCGAGGGGAATGATCGTGCCCGTGCGAAAGATAGATCCCAGCCGGTCCTGCTCCATCACCACTCTCCCAATCTGGTGGCGGGGGATCATATGCTCCTGCTGTCTCCAGACGCCTCCCTTTATCCTCACGCCCGCTTTTGTGATGGTGTACCTGATGCTTCTCCTGAATTTCTCGATCCAGGCAATCACGATGATCGCTGCAACAATACTGAAGGGCTGGATCAGGAACCCGATCCACTGCAGGATCTCTATCGGGTTGCCGGCCGAAATGAGCGGCGCACCGATACCCTTCACCAGCAGCAGTCCGGCCACCCCGCCCAATCCCAGCGAAAGTGCCGATCCTGCCCATACTTCGGGAACCTTCATCACCCATCCGGCACAGGCAGCAAGGAAGAATATCCCGAAGGGTGCAATCATCAGGATCATCATGTCTGTCAGACTACCCATATTCGGAACAAAGGGGGTTAATGACGGTATTACTGAGGGGAAAAACGCATTGATGATGCCGTATATTATTACTCTCACAATCCACGAGAGAACGACCAGAAACAATGGGGTGAGGGCTAAAATATATTTGTAAATAAAACCCCTGGAATCCGGATTCGTAACGAGGAGAACGGAATCACTACGTTCAGCCTGCCCCCTGGTTGTATCCATCATATATGAGCAGATGTTGTCGTCCGCTTATTTATGAACTGTTGCAAAAAAAGGATCTTACACGGATATATACCATCCCACAACTCCTATGGGCTTGCAGGTATAACCGGCATGCCGGCCTGTCAGGAGCCCACGGGACAGTCACTATACGATTTCCTGCAGCAGCTCCGCCGGTTGCACGGGTTGTGAAACAAAACCAAAATGGGCTCGAGGAGATTCGAACTCCTGACCTCCGCCATGTCAAGGCGACGTCATAGCCAGCTAGACCACGAGCCCGCATACCTAAAAGAATGCGCTTAAAAGGTGGGTGAACGCAGTATAAAAGAATTCTGTTCTATGCCCGAATGAAGGCTGTGTCCGCCTTTGTTTGTCGCGTTATTTTTGTTGCGTTATTTTCTCATACGCACCATCAGATTCAAGCAGGAGCAATATCAACAGTACCTCGTAATAAGGGGGTCAACCGATCGTGTGTAACGATGCAAAGAAGCAGCTGTTCATGTACGAACATGATGCAAGCAGGCTTGAACTGCTGATACGAATTCTGTACTGGATCCTGATCGGGATCGTCATGGCGATCTATGGGTTCATCGCAGGGATCTGCTCATTCATTCAATGGTTCCATATCCTGATCCTGGGGAGCCGGAATGAAAGCCTGTCCAATTTTATTAAAGGCTACCTAGAATACTACGTGCATGTCATGAACTACATGTATTTCATGACTGACAAACGCCCTGACATCATGCCGGTACCGGTCGGGATCTTTGAACAAGAACTCCAAAAAAACAGTTGATTGTGACCCCGATGGGCCATTCTTTTTTTTATCGATCAGATCAGTTTACCGGAGATCTTTGCAAACGTCGCCGTAAAGATGCCGGGCATCGAGCGGATCTCGTCCATGACTGCCGGTGGCACCTCACTGTCGACGTTCAGCACCATGATTGCCTCTTCACCGGGGTTGATGCGCCCTACCTGCATGCCCGCGATATTGATGCTGCACCGCCCGAGGATTGTTGACGCTCTGCCGATCACACCGGGTTTGTCGAGGTGGCGCGAGACGATGACGTATCCTTCGGGGATCATGTCCATGGTGTAGCCGCCGACCGCAACGATCCGGCTCCTGCCCTTGAAAAATACTGTCCCGCTCACCGACTCTTCCGCTGTGTCGGTCCTGATCCGCAGGGTGATAAGGTTCTTGAAACCGGAAGACTCCTGCGTGACCGTCTCGCTGATGGAAATCCCCCGCTCCTTTGCGATGAACTCTGCGTTCACGATATTGACCGGCTGCTGCAGGATCGGGTCGAGCAGCCCTTTGAGGGCGAGACGGGTGACGAATTTCAGGCTCCCGGAGAACGAACTGAGTTCCCCGCCGTAGATCAGTTCAACCGACGAGAGGCGGCCGGTAGCGATCTGGATCGCAAACCTTCCCATCTTTTCTGCCAGGTTTGCATAGGGTTCAAGCACCTCCGCCTGTTCGGGCGGGATCATCGGCGCGTTTACGACATACTTTGCCGCACCCCCCTTCAGAACCTCGATGCACTGCTTCGCGACCGAGACCGCGACGTTCAGCTGGGCTTCCACCGTGCTCGCCCCCAGGTGCGGGGTCACGATGACCTGGTCAAGGGTGAGCAGAGGGGATTCCAGCGGCGGTTCTGTCTCGAAAACATCAAGCGCCGCTCCTGCAACCTTGCCGTTCCTGATCGCATCGTACAGCGCTTTCTCGTCAATGATGCCTCCCCGGGCACAATTGATGATCCGCACACCATCCTTCATGGTGGCAATGCTCTTTGCGTTGATGACGTGTTTCGTCTCCTTGATGAGCGGGGTGTGCACAGTGATGACGTCAGCAACCCTGAAAAGGTCCTCAAGGGACATCATCTCCACCCCCAGCTGGGCCGCCCTCTCTTTGGTGATGAACGGGTCGTATGCAACGCACCGCATGTCGAGTGCGAGCGCCCTTTTTGCCACTTCCCTTCCGATCCGCCCGAACCCGACAATGCCCAGTGTCTTGTCGTTGAGTTCAAAACCCATGAACTTTGAGCGCTTCCACTCCTTCTTTTTCAGGCTCGCGGTTGCCTGCGGGATATTCCGTGCAAGCGAGAGCATCATCGCCATCGTATGTTCGGTGGCGGCGAGCGTGTTTCCCTCCGGTGCATTCGCAACGATGATACCGCAACGCGTGGCTGCATCCGTATCGATATTATCCACGCCGGCACCCGCACGCCCGATGAATTTGAGCCGAATTCCTGCATCGATAACCTTCGCGGTCACTTCAGTGCCGCTGCGCACGAGAAGGGCGTCATACTCCCCGATGATGCTGCAGAGCCCGTCTTCGGAAAGGTCGGTTTTGACCTCAACGTCGCATGCCTTCCTGAGGATCTCAAGCCCTTCCTCCGCCAGCGGATCGCTGACAAGAACCCTGAAATTTGCCATAAAACCCATACAGTATCAGCGCCGTACCTAATCAGATTTGTTCTTTTTCTGATGGGCAACGAATCACCAAAGGTCATCGTGGGATCATTGGAAAAAGAAGGAACATCGGATCCGGATACTGCTCCTCCGTTGCACATCGCCACGAGAAGTCCATGATAATTATTAAACAGACATGAGATGAGATCATAAGTGGTGCGACCATGAACACTGTCCCCAATATCCTGTGGCTCGAAGAGATCAGAAAGGAAGATATCACCTCGGTAGGAGGGAAAGGGGCATCGCTGGGCGAGATGGCGTCCATCGGTCTTCCCGTCCCCAGGGCGTTTGTCGTAACCGCCCATGCGTTCCGGAGGTTTCTTGTCGAGACCGGTATCGAACAGAAGGTCTACAGGTCGTTTGAGCGGCTTGATGTGGAGAACAACGAGGCGCTCGAGAAAGCGGCAGAGACCGCAAAAGGGCTGGTGCTTAAAGCCAAGATGCCTGCCGCCATTCGTGACGAGATTAAAAAAGCGTACCGCAAGATGGCGTCCGATGACCTTGTTGTCGCTGTACGGTCAAGTGCAACCGCCGAAGACCTGCCGGATGCAAGCTTTGCCGGCCAGCAGGAAACATATCTTAATATCAGGGGTGAAGCTGCCCTCCTCACCGCAGTCCAGAAGTGCTGGGCATCCCTGTATGGTGCCCGGGCAATTTATTACCGCGCAAAACAGGGATTCGATGACCAAACGGTCAATATTGCTGTCGTTGTCCAGCAGCTCGTCAACTCGGAAAAAGCCGGTGTGATGTTCACCTCCCATCCCATCACGGGTGAACCCCTCACCATAATTGAAGGTTCATGGGGGCTGGGTGAATCGGTTGTCTCCGGTTCGGTCTCTCCGGACAAATACGAATTTGACCAGCGGACAGAGAAGGTAGTCAACCGGCTCATATCAACCAAAAAAATAGAGATTATTGCTGACGGTGAACACGGGACTAAAACCGTGGAAGTGGCAACCGGGCGCCAGGATGTGCAGGTGCTCTCGGATGCGGAGGTTGAAAAGCTCGCGATGTACGGGAAGATTGCGGAGAACCACTACGGCGTCCCGCAGGATGTCGAGTGGGGTATTGTCGGGGATGCCTTTTACATCCTCCAGTCCCGCCCCATCACCACGATAGGCACGAAGAAGAGCGAGCAGGGCGCATCGGCAGAAAAATCCGGTGCAAAGGAGAGCCACAAGATCCTTGTCCAGGGCCAGGGGGCATCACCTGGGATCGCATCTGGCAAGGTCGCGATCATCAGGGACGTTAAGGATACCGGCAGCGTGAAAGAGGGGGACATCCTGGTCACCCGTATGACAAACCCGGACATGGTGCCGGCGATGAAGAAGGTCGCTGCCATCGTGACTGACGAAGGCGGGATGACCTGCCATGCCGCGATCGTGAGCAGGGAACTGGGGACCCCGGCGGTTGTCGGGACAAAGAACGCGACATCGTTGCTGAAGAACGGGCAGCTGGTCACCGTAGACGGTGAGAGAGGGCTTATCTACGAAGGAGTGATCGATCAGCCGGTACAGAAACAGCAGGCCTCATCACAGCAGGTGGGAATCGGGCCGGCGCCGATCATCACCGCCACCAGCGTAAAGGTGAACGTCTCGATCCCCGAAGCAGCGGCGCGGGCGGCGGCAACGGGAGCCGACGGGGTCGGGCTGCTGCGGATCGAGCACCTGATCCTCGGGCTCAACAAGACACCGGGCTGGTTCATCACCAACCACCGGGAAGAAGAGTTTGTCAGGGAGCTGCACGACGGCATCAAGATCGTGCTCGACGCGTTCCCGGGCAAACCGGTCTGGGTGCGAACCCTCGACGCACCGACCGACGAGTTCCGGAATATGATGGGAGGGGAGAGCGAGCCCCATGAGCATAACCCCATGCTCGGGTGGCGGGGGATACGGCGCGACCTCCAGAGCCCCGACCAGTTCCGGCTGCAGGTTGAGGCATTCAAGCAACTCTGGAAGGAAGGTTATGATAACCTCGGCGTGATGTTCCCCATGGTCTCCCACCCCGACCAGTTCGTGCGGGCAAAAGAGATGATGCGGGGCTGGGGTGTGGATGTGGAGACCGTGACACTCGGGATCATGATCGAGATCCCGTCAAGTGCAATCCTCGTCGAAGATTTTCTCGCCTGCGGGATCAAGTTCGCCTCATTCGGCACAAACGACCTGATCCAGTACACCCTTGCGATTGACCGGAACAACGAGAACATCGCCGAAATGTACCAGCCCAAGCACCCCGCGGTGCTCCACCTGATCCACAACGCGATCCAGACATGCCGGAAATACGATGTCGAGTGCTCCATCTGCGGACAGGCCGGCTCTGACCCCAAGATGGTGGAGTGGCTTGTTGAGCACGGAATCTCCAGCGTGTCGGCAAACATCGATGCGATTGCCAAGATCCGGGAGACGGTCGCACGCACGGAAAAGCACATCATCCTTGAGGCAGCGAGAAACAGGAATGCTGAATAAAGGGCTGTCAGAAGAAGATCTCTTTTCCTTTTTTGCACAAAAAAAAGAGGAGGATCTGGACTACAATTATATTCTTGGCTCCATGTGCACACCCCCCCACCCGGTCGGGGTGAGGGCGCACGGTATGTTCATGGAGACCAACCTGGGTGATCCGGGCCTTTTTCCGGGTACTGCATCGCTGGAGCAACTGCTCATCCAGCGCCTGGGAACACTTTTTCACCTTCCCGGAGCCGGAGGGTATGCGACATCGGGGGGCACAGAGTCCAACATCCAGGCACTCCGTTGTGCAAAGGAGCAAAGAAAGCAGGTTTCCAGACCGAATGTGGTGGTCCCTGAATCTGCCCACTTCTCATTCAAAAAAGCCTGTGACATCCTCTGCCTCGAGATGCGGGCCGTTCCGCTGGACAACACCCTGAAAATGGATGCAGAGAAAGCCGCAGAGATCATCGATAAGAATACGGTCTGCCTTGTCGGGATCGCGGGTACCACCGAGTACGGTCTGGTGGACCCGATTGCTGACCTTGCCGAGATTGCATCTGATCAGGATCTCTTCTTGCATGTCGATGCAGCATTCGGTGGCATGGTGATCCCGTTCCTTGACCGTTCCATCCCGTTTGATTTTTCACTGCCCGCCGTCACCAGCATTGCCGTTGATCCGCACAAGATGGGCATGAGTACCATCCCGTGCGGTTGTCTGCTGACACGGGATCCGGATATGCTCAATATACTCGACATCGATACGCCGTACCTCTCGGTCAGGAAGGAGTTCACATTGTCCGGCACCCGTCCCGGCGCTCCGGTGGCAGCTGCCCTTGCAGTGCTGGATTACCTTGGCGCTGAAGGGCTTCGTGCCGTTGTCTCCGGCTGCATGAAGAACACGCGTCGTTTAATTGACGGGATGGAAACATTCGGGATACAGAGAGCAGTGACACCCGATGTGAACGTGGCGACATTTATCTGCAATGACGTACCCGGCCGCTGGAAAGTGTCGTGGACCCGGCGGGGGCATCTGCGGATTGTCTGCATGCCCCATGTCCACCGCGACCGCATTGAAGCGTTCCTGAAAGATATTGGTGAGATGTATGCTTGACAGACTGGTTCAGACCCTTGAGGCCTGCCCCATGGTAAAGCGGGGTGATTATAACTATTTCATCCACCCAATCACTGACGGGGTGCCAGTCGTCGACCCGGCGCTTTTGCGTGAAGTCTGCAGCGGCATGGTAAAAATGCTCGATCTCAACAACGTCGACAAGATCGTCGTCGTGGAAGCAATGGGCATCCACATCGGGGCCGTCCTGTCGACCATGACCGACATCCCGATGACGATCATGCGCAAGAGAGAGTACAAGCTGCCAGGTGAGATCGCTGTCCATCAGGCTACCGGTTACTCAAAGGGGGAACTCTACCTCAACGGGATCAAGAAAGACGACCGGGTCGTTATCATCGATGACGTTGTCAGCACCGGCGGCACCATGCGGGCTCTCCTGCAGGCTCTGGAAATTGCAGGTGCTGAAATTGTGGACGTCTGTATCGCGATCCGGCGGGGCGATCCGGATATCGGGCGCCCCTACAAATCACTTGTCAAAATCAGTGTTGATGAAAAGGTGCATGTGGTTGAACGGCACGTCTGACCTCATCAGAACGTTGAGACAAAGGGGGGCAAAAATAGTCGCCCTCCAGTTCCCTGAGGGGCTGAAGCGGCGGGCGGCAGCGGTCGCAACTGAACTGAAAGATGCGGGATTTGACGTGATTGTGAGCGGCAACCCCTGCTATGGCGCATGTGATCTGGCGCTTGATACCCTTGCATTCTCTGATGTGCTCGTCCATTTCGGGCATGCAGCGGTTGATGAGCGGCACAATGTGATCTTTGAGCCGTATCCGGTCGATTTTGACATCTCAATTCTGGAGAACGCCGTGCCGCTTCTCAAAGGAAAGAAAATAGGACTTGTCACCACTGTCCAGCATGTCCACCTGATCTCACCGATGGAGACATACCTTGGATCGAGAGGATTCGATGTACGTGTCGCCATGGGGAGCGGACGCACCCCGCACCGCGGCCAGGTGCTCGGGTGCAGTTTTACCGCGGCAGAAGCGACGGATGCAGATGAGATCCTGTTTGTCGGCACCGGGCTCTTTCACCCCCTCGGCATCTCGCTGGCCACAGGCACACGGGTGATCGCACTCGATCCTCTCACCGGCACAGCACAGGAGGTCAGCGGTGACACGCTCAAACGCCGGCGCTTTGCGGTGATGGAAAATGCCCGTGGCGCAAAAAGTATCGGGATCATCGTAAGTACGAAGAGCGGGCAGCAGCGGATGGCGCTTGCAGAGCGGCTTGCAGCACTCTCCCCTTATGCAGTGATCATCACGCTGCAGGAGGTCACTCCGGACGAACTTCTGAATCTCGGGTTTGCCACCTATGTAAACACTGCCTGTCCCAGGCTCGCGTATGACGACCAGGTGCGTTTCCCGGTGCCGGTACTCTCACCGCAGGAGTATGAGATCCTCTGCGGCGTGCGGTCGTGGGATGAGTACTCCATTGACGAGATCGCATGAAGTTGAAGCATCTTGAAATGACGCTCCAGCGCCTGATCGGATTTTCCCGGCCACGTGCGGCACTCGAGCAGTACCAGACACCGGCTCCCCTCGCTGCCCGGCTCCTCTACCATGCCCTGATGAAGGGCGATATCGAAGGGAAATCCGTCTGCGATCTCGGGAGTGGGACCGGTGTGCTTGCGATTGGCGCTGCCTTCCTTGGCGCTGCAACGGTGGCAGGCATTGAGATCGACAAGAAGGCTGTTGAGGTGGCGGAGGCAAATGCTGCCCGATTCGGTACTGACGTGGGATTTATTGTTGCAGATGTGCGCGATGCCGCACTTCCCGGACGCATAGGCGCCTGTGACACGGTGATCATGAACCCGCCATTTGGTGCGCAGCAGGCGCACGCAGACCGCCCGTTCATCGATCTCGCGCTCTGCATTGCCCCCTTTACCTACGGTATCTTTAATGCAGGTTCAACCCAATTTGTAAAGACATACACGGCAGGAAGGGCAGAGATCTCCGAAAAAGTCGGCGGAGTGTTCCCCATCAAACGCACCTTTTCCTTCCATACAAAAAACGTACAGGACGTCGAGGTCGAGATCCTACGGTTGATCAGCAATCGATACATGAACCCCGGAGCGTAAAAAGGACGGTTGCCGGCCTGGCGGCAGCCCATCTTGTCACCGACATCTACATGCCGGTGCTTCCTGCCATCCTGCCATTCTCATCCTCAATAACGGGTATTCATACCTCGCTGCCGGGCTCCTCATCACCGCCTACAACGTCACCTCCTCATGTACCCAGCCTGTGCTCGGCTGGCTCTCGGATACCAAAGGACTTACCGTGCATGTGAGTATCAGCCTCCTCATCTCCGCGGTCTTTGTCGCGCTTATGGGCATCGCTCATACCTACTATATGATCATGCTCTTTGCCGTTCTTGCAGCACTCGGGCATGCCTGTTTCCACCCGGCAGTGTTAAGCCTTGTCAGCCGTCTCTGCACCAGCGAGAACCGGGGCAGGATCACGTCCTATTTTGTCGGAGGCGGGAACCTCGGCTACGCGGTCGGCCCAATACTTGCCGGGGCGCTGGTCTGGTGGCTTGGCCTTCCCGGGCTCCTTCTCCTCATCTTTCCGGCACTTTTCATGGCATTTGCCCTGCGTTACCTCCTCCCGGGGGGATCGCCGGAGCCTCGGCGGCACACACAGTTCCAGACGCAAAAAAAGGGAAAATTACCTCGAAAAAACCTTTCATGATCCTGATGCTTTCATCCATCCTGCGGGCATGTGCGATCTTTGCCGCCATCACCTTCCTGCCCATGTATCTTGTGACACAGGGCTATGACCTTGTTGCGGCAAGCGCAATCGTCACCCTCATGCTGCTCGCCGGTGTCGGCGGGCAGATCGCGGGGGGGCGAATCTCTGACCGGTACGGGAGAAAGGAGTTCATGGTATTCGGGCTTGCATGCTCGACCCGGCGTTCTACCGGTTTTTTACTAGCTCGGGTACTGTTGCGATCATCGCAATACTCCTTTTCGGCTTTGTACTCTGGTCGACGTTCGCTGTCGCCGTCGCCATGTCGCACGAGCTCCTCCCGCAGAACGTAGGTCTTGCCTCGGGCATCATGCTCGGGCTTGCAATTGGGTTTGGGGGGCTGGGCGTCGCCGTCAACGGGATGATCGCTGACCACTACTCACTTGCTGCAGCACTCGGCACGATCCCGATCCCCATTGCCGGTGCCGTACTTCTCTTACTTGTGCTTCCCTATCCATGGAAATCGCTCAAAAATCCATGGTGATCGGACCAGTGTCCGTTGAATATATCAATACGCTTATTACTTCAGGTTCAGAAGAAAATAATTGAGGTTGGTATATGGATAAGGCAGGGATTGGGGCATTGCTTGTCGGAATCTTACTGTGTGTTCTGGGAGGTTATGCGATCTGGGCATTTCTTCCCGAAGTAATCGCCGCGGTGAAAGGACTTGTCGGAATCGTAGTGCTCCTCATTGGACTGATGCTGATCATCTTCGGCATCCTGATCATAAAAGATTAAAAAAACAGATTTATTTTTTACACTTTAACCACAAGGCACTGCGAACCCGCCGTTTCAATCACGGGCTCCGGCTTCTCAAAAAAGAATTCGTCAAACGCCTTCATGACTCCGGGTGCCGTGATGTAGTCATGGGAGAGGATGATACCCCCGGGGCTCATCCGTGAGTAGAAGAACTCAAGGCATTTTTTCGTGCTCTCGTATGTGTCGACATCGAGGTTCACTAGGGAGAATGATCTGTCTTTTACCGGCTCTGACGTTGAGGGGAAGATTCCCTTGTAGAAAAAGACATTGCGCTCGGTATTCAGGTATTCCCTCACGCCATCATAGGAAGCAGTAAACTTTCCCTCATAGAACGGCCACACGATGTCGACCTCGTCAACTTTCGGCAAGCCCTCGAATGTATCAAAGAGGTGCAGCACCCGGTCGCCTTTCGCCGAACAGATGATCTTCGCGGATCCCCCCTTGTATACCCCGACTTCAGCGATGTCCCCGGGCACCTTCTGGGTCCGCTTCACTGCCATGTAGATGTGGTATGCCTCAATGTCCTCGAGTAACAGTTCGGTTTCAGAACGGATTTTTTTGAGTGCCCGCGAGAAGTCCTTCCTGTCGGCACAGCCATAGTGTGAGATCCTTCCCCGTGTCGCAATGTCATTACCGATAAACGGCTCGAAAAAAAGGAGTTTCCGAAATTTCAACAGGTATTTACTGGGAGCGAGGGTGTCAAATACCCAGATGAGATTTTTTTTAGGGAAAAGGCTCATGTTCAATACCGTATTGACGTCTATGAATTTATAAGCTACAGGTCTTTTAGGGCATCACGTTCTTCAGCAAGCGCCGGTTTGTGGCAACCAGACCCAGCACAACCGCACCGGTAAGCAAGAGGAGGGAAATTACTATCGATCCCAGGATAACTATCCCGGCACAGTACGCCACCAGTACTGAGGCGAGCCCCAGAAGTTTGCCCTTGCGGTACGCAGCGATGAGCGAGATAATGAGGAGGAGCATCGGGAGGACCAAAAACAGGGTGGAGATCTCCGGGTCGGGATACACCGATGCCACCGCACCGCCGACTATGTTGATAACCTCCTGCTGAGGGTCTATCCCTATTGCCGTGAAAATGCCGGAGAGGAACCCCAGCCCGATCACGAACTGCCGGATAAATAACCCGCTCTTTTTTGCCATGATGCGGTATTACTATGGGTGATGTTAGTAAAAGAATTGGATGACCTGTTCAGGTCCTGCTCCCCGTCCTATTGCCACCTTAAGATCTCACTATATTATCTATTCCCTTACATTGTTTCGGATGGCGGACGGGATATACAAAAAAATTCACCCAAAAAAAAAGTTCGGCAAATTGTTGATCCACCCCATCATTTAATGCCGAACAGTGATTTGAAGAAATTCCCGATTGCAGAGAAAATATCGGGAGCTGGGGCCGGTGTCGCTGCCGGCACCGCACCGGTGGGTCCGCAGGCACAACTTACCTTTGCCTGTCCGGTTGCCGGATCCGTTGTTTTGATCTGTGTGCAGGGTCCGCCACCAGGACATGACCCTATGCAGTTCCCAGATGCATCTGGTCTGCAGGTTTCCCTGCACTCACAGCGTGCACAGATGTTCTTTCCTAAACTATCAGTCGTGGTTCCGAACATCCAGCAGGTCTGCCCTTCCGGGCAAGAGCCCTGGCATCCGCCGCTTACAGAATCACACGCGCAATCACCACCGATGCACCTGCAGTTGGTGCAGGTTTTCCTTCCCGAATTGTCTATCGTACAGTCTGTAGACCCGCACATCTGCCCCTGAGGACATGATCCGGAGCATTGACCGGTGGCAGGATCATTCACACAGTTCACGACGGTGGGGGTTGTGGTCACAGTCTGTGCAGTGATCAGCGACTGTACTGTCCCAAGCATTCCCTTGCAGTGGCATTCCGCGTATTCCGTCTTTCCTGTCACAGCGTTCCGGTAGATCGTGTTGATCTGGCAGGTCTCGGTGCCCACCGAACATTTCCCGGCACACGTATCGAGTGCATAGTCAAAGTAGCAGTCTGCGTTCTGGCACCCGCAGAGCGTGGTCGCCGCGTTTGAAGCGGCACTCTGGGTTTGTCCCAGCTTCATGCACTGCCCGCCATTCGGGCATGTGCCGACACACCCCTTCTCCTTATCGTACGTGCATTGTGACACCGCTGGCGGGATGCAGTTGCAGACGGTAGTAACCTTGCCTGAATCATCTTTCGTGCTGTACGCAATCCCGCAGCTGTACCCTTGTGAACAGGAGCCTGTGCAGGCATTTGTCTTGGGATCGTACGTGCACGCAGGTGCTGTGTACGGTCCGAAGCAGAAGAGCTGGCGCTGAGACGCGTCGTAGCCGCACGCTGTCTGGACATTGCTGCAGTAATTGTAGTTCATCTTCTTTGCATCTTCGATCGCCATGCAGCTGCACCCGGAGGGGCACGTGGCAGCAGGGGTTGCGGTGGCAGCCGGTGTCTCCACTTTTGCGATGCAGTATTTTGGCACCTGCGCCGCAGTGTACTGATCGTACCCGCAGACCGTGTCGGAGCTTTTCTTGTAATTCCCGTAATTCTGCTTTGCTGCCGCTTCACTCATGCAGTCAAAGCTTGCCGGACAGACGGTCAGGGTAACCTTCTGCCGGAAGCAGTACTCCGGTGCAGGTGCTGCACCGGCAGCCGCAGCAGTATTCGGTGCAGAAGAGCAGAGGGTGTCAGAACAGCGCTCATATGACCCATACACTGCCGCTGCCTTTGCCTCGGCCATGCATGTGCAGCCCTGCGGGCAGACCGTTGTCTGGGTCTTTTGGTAGCAGTAGTTCTTGATCACAGCCGAGCCGGTGACCACCTGGGAGCACGGCGTATCTGAGCACCGCACATAGACGTTGGGCTGCTGCTGGACCTGCGCTTCCGGCATGCACTCGCAACCTGTCGGACACGACGGAGCCGGTACAAGGGTAAGGGTCTGGATGGTGATAGTCACTGCCGGCGCTTTTTTCACACAATAGCGCGGGATCACCGCAACGGCGGTCTGTTCAACGCCGCAGGTACTTTCTGAGCATTTCACATAGCTCCCGAACGTGGCTTTTGCCGCAGCATCGCTCAGGCATTCGCAGCCTGACGGGCATGTTGCGGCGGGAGGGTTGGTGTAGCAGTACATCGCCTGCTGGGTACTGTCGTAATTGCAGAGCTGCTGCTTTCCGCCACAGTACCCATAGTTATACTTACCTGCATCGGCGGGGAGCAAGCAGCTGCACCCGCTGGGGCAGTCCGCAAGTGCGAGCACCGCGGGAACCGCCCCGATCAAAAGAAGCACCAGCACCCCGGTCAAGAGGATGACGCGGGACGGGCACCGTGTTGTAGGATCTATCATGGATACCACCAGAATAAAGGTCAAAGAACCCTGACACGTCCCTTGGTCTATGGGGTAATAAAGATTGTTCCATCAGCCCGGCTCATGTATCGGAATGATTATGACATGGCAGGAACTACAACCTCCTAGCACCGCTCCGTACCCATCCCCGGTAGGGATGGACAGGGCTGTAACCAAGCAAAGAGGAGGAATTACTATGAAGGTTTCACATGTCAGTGTTATGGTGATTGTTGTTGTGGCTCTGGCAGTTGCCATCGCAGGTTGTTCGAGCACCGGTCCGGTAGCACCCTCAACCGGGGGAGCGCCTTCCGGTGGATCATCCACACCCGCCGGGAGTTCCGCGCCGGCGGCAGGCTCGATCGTCAGCGGGGCAAACATCTTCGGGGGTGCCACGTCATATAACTGGATTGAGTACAAGATAACCACATCCGGGATGACGGCTTATATGAAAATGGAAAAGTCAGGTAAATGCACAATGCGGATGGAAGGAAAAGATTTACCCGGCGGCAGTATGACGATAGACTGCTCATCGAAAGGCGGACAGGCACAGCAGACCCAGAGCAACCCCAATGACGTCAAATCCGATGTACAATTCACTTTTGCCGGTATTGAACCGGTAACTGTACCGGCAGGCACGTATCCGACAGCATCAAAGTATACTGCTACGTCTCAGGGAATAACAACCACATACTGGATAGCACCGGGAGTTCCGGGCTTTATCAAGACACAGTCAAGCGGATCGCAAGGTGGGTCCACCATGGAACTGAACGGCTGGGGATAGGATACTAAAAATATACCCGGCCTTTTTTCCAGTTGCAATTCCCTGATACGTATAAAGGGCTGTTATGGACGATCCCTTTTCCCGCTTCGTGTAGGGGCCCGGTTATCCCATCGGTTTTGCGATTGCACTTCTTGTGGGGCTGTTATCTGCCGTGGTTTCATGGAGCCTTTGATCCGATTCTGAAAAAAATTGTTCATAAATCACTCAGGTCACGAATGTACCGCACTACCGGGTAGGATCGGGTGAGGAGGGAGATCACCGCACGGGTGGCACATAATATGGGGGGGATTGCTGCTGTTTCGCAGTCCATCATGGCGATCTGCATCGTTCTGATCATCAGTAACGTATGGGCAGGATAACCCAAAACAGGAGCAATCCCCGGGTAAACGGCCTAAAAATCGCGGAAGGGGGTGAGATCACAACCGGTGCAGGCAAGGCACATGGTCTGTGCCACATCGACAGAAAGATCATACTTCTTGAGGATCTCCCGGGTCATTTTAGTAAGTTTCAGGAGTCGTTCGGGACTGGGCCGGGTAGCCATCGTCAGCTCCTCTTTTCGCAGGGGGGTGATGGAGATGGGGCGGAGGACGGGGATGACGCCCATCTGTGCCAGGTACTCCACCCCCTGGCGGACACATTCGTCCGTCTCCCCGAGCCCGATGATGAAATTGGAAGAGACACGGTTCCTGCCAAAAACCCGCACCGCATCGCGCAATGATTCGAGGATAAAATCCAGGGTATGTCCTTTTCTCCCTTTACACATCCGGTCGAAGATCTCCCGATCCAGGGTTTCGACACTGTATTTCACCTCGGTGACCCCTGCATCTTTGAGCCGCCGGGAGGAGTTATCCGCCGGATGAACGGCAACGCCAATGGGGACCTTATATGGTGCAAGGGCTTTGACGACTTCCACGACCCGGTCAATTTCATCATCGGGTGATGTCGCAATTCCGGACGTCAGGGCGATGACCTTTAATTTCCCCATTTTGCGTGCCTTCTCTACAATCGCAAGGATCTCTTCTGTGGTTTTGATCTTGCCCTGGGTCTTGGGTACTGAGCAGAACTGGCAATTATAGATACACCGTTCACTGATGGTGATGTAGACCTGATCGGGGCAGTGGGCAACGGCCTCTTCAATATCCCCTTCCACCATCTCCTCATGGTCTCTCTCAATCACCACATGGCCGTTTTTTCGAACCATCTTCAGAATTGACGTTTTATTGACCTCCAACCGGACGCGGAGACCACCAGAAGTAAAGAAGATGGACTGGAGCCCCATTCCCGGGCCTGCCGTTGATGTCCTTTGCGGAGGCAGTAAGGTTTCATCGACATCGACGGTTCCGATAGACAACAATTCCGCTTTTATCTTCGCATCCATGAGGGTCATCGCACGGCTCCTTCACCTGATATCAAGGCCAAACAGGGTTGCTGCGTTTCCTGCAAGGAGGTTCTCCAGCACCCCGGGTTTGTAGGAGAACCGCTGGAACTCGGCAAGGCTCTGGCCAAGTGGTCGTACCGGGTACGAAGATGCATAGAGAATCCGGTCCGAAAGGAAGTGGTTGGCGGCATCGACCCAGTCCTGTGCACCGGGGAATCCGGGGATGAACTGGAAGAAATCGGGGATCACCCACAGGTTCCCGAGCGGTGCATTGGCGATCATGACCCCGATCATCTCGCTGGTATGGGGAAATGCTCCGTGGACAACGACAATCTGCAGGGCCGGGAAATCATTTGCCACCCGTTGTATGCGGAAGGGTTCGGCATACGAGATATCAGGCCCCTGCATGAGGCTGCACGTAAGGTACAGCACCCCTCCGAGTTCTGCGCATTTCTGGTATAAGGGATAGTTCACTTTGTCATCCACATAGCGGGGCGGAACCCACCACCCGGGATCGACTGCAATCCCGTTGAAATACATCTCTTTTAACGTCCGCTCGATCTCCTGCACCGCCCCCTCAACGTCCGCCCCGTTGATGCCTGCAAGAGCGAGAGGAAACCGGTCGGGATACTGATCACGGAGTTCCGCGATGTCATCATTCAGGATGGTACGATGCCCGGCCTGCCTGCCTACCAGGATGCCCTTATCCACACCCGCTGCATCCATCTCCCCCAGGAATAGTTCCCACGATTTCTGAACCATGGAGGGCATGCGGTCGTACCCGCTTACCAGAGGACTGCGTTTGACCGGTGGCCGTGCACCCGGCTCTGATGCCAGGACCTGCTTCAGACTCTTGTACGGGGGTCGAACCCGTGCGTCAATGATCATGTTTCCCCCTCATCCACGAAATATTTTTGAAAATATGCCTGAATATTTCTATAAACTGCCGGTATATAACCTGATAGTTATCAGCACTCATCTCGCGGTTTCTATTGTATTAACGGAATACCGCGATTGTCACAAGGGTATCTGAAGACAGAGAAACTTTCCTGCATGGAACAAGCAGGGGTTCCCCGACTTCGATGCAACTGCACCCGGTAATTCATATTCATTTAACGATTACCTCAATGCATGAAGCTGATCCGGCCCGCGATCGCCCTGGTACTTATCATTACCGCTGCCTTGACAATTGTAGCATACCCGGTGATGCCCGACGTTGTGGCGTCACACTGGAACGCCGCCGGGGAACTGGACGGCACCATGCAAAAGTTCTGGGGACTCGCCCTTATCCCCCTCCTCATGTACGGGTTTTGTGCCCTGCTCGCAGTTCTCCCCTGCATCGACCCCCTCCGGAAAAATTACGAAAAATTCAGGGATTATTACGAGGGCTTCATCCTTGTCTTTGCAGCGTTCCTCTTCTTCATCCAGCTGCAGATCATCCTCTGGGGGACGGGGACACGGGTGAGCCCCAACCTTATTATGCCCGTCATGATTGGGGGCCTTTTCATCTACATCGGTTTCCTGATGGAGCATGCGGAACCGAACTGGTTTGTTGGCATCCGCACCCCGTGGACACTGAGCAGCGAAACGGTCTGGAAAAAGACGCACCGGAAAGGGGCGACGCTCTTTAAGCTGGCGGGAGCGGTGAGTTTCATCGGTATCCTTGCAGGGATCTATGCGTGGCTGTTTATCCTTGTCCCGGCGATTGCAGTTGCAGTTTATACGGTGGTGTATTCGTACGTGGAATTCAGGAGGGAGCAGGCAGCCATGGAAGGGGGATGACAAGTTGTCTGACGATGTATCTCACAAATGGGGCATCATCAGGGGATCTTCGGATTTTTATAAAGAGAACCATCCGGTTTTCATCGGTATTTCTCTCCCAATGGAGGGGATTGAATGAATCCTGATCATCACCAGTACGTCCATGGGCACTCAGACCGCGAATCGGAACGACTGCGCTATCAGGCATCAAAACTGGCGGAGCTGCTCCACCACGACACCCGCTATCCTCCCGGGAGCAGGGTGCTTGAAGCGGCCTGCGGTGTCGGCGCCCAGACGGTAATCCTTGCGACAAACAGCCCCGGCGCGGAATTTGTCTCTGTCGACATCTCGCCCGAGTCGCTGACAACTGCAAAAGATCGTGTTTTACGGCAAGGAATCCTCAACGTCGCCTTCCGCCGGGCAGACATGTACGACCTGCCGTTTGGGCCTGAAACATTTGACCATGTATTCGTCTGCTTCCTTCTGGAGCACCTCCCCGACCCGCTCCTCGCGCTCAACAACCTCAAAGGGATCCTCCGGGCAAACGGCACCTTAACGGTGATCGAGGGAGACCATGGCTCGGCGTTGTTGTACCCTGACAGCCCGGATGCCCATCGCGTCATTGACTGCCTTGTACAACTCCAGCGGCAGGCCGGGGGGAATGCCCTCATCGGCAGGGAACTATGGCACCTGATGACAGATGCAGGGTTCACGGACGTTACCGTCTCACCG
>CAIULN010000009.1 GCA_903900025.1 uncultured Methanomicrobiales archaeon
CGGCGCGAACATGACCCGGGCGAATGTGACCGGGACCTTCGATATGATCGCGATGTCGAAGATCCGCTCCGGCCCGCTCAGCGTCATCTGGACGATGCCCCGGGCCTTCGCGATCGGGACCGCTTCCTCCAGCGCCCGGTGCGGGCGGGGGCCGCGGCTCATGGGGGGCGCCCGGGCACCGGCTGGTTTTTATCCGCGGAGTGTGAGGATGGGTATAGGTGACTGTATGCAGATCACGCCGCATATCCATGCCATCAGGACTCCGCTGGGACCCGCAAAGGACCGGTTCGTGTACGTCTATATCGTGTACGGGGAACGCATTGTCGTCATCGACACCGGCTTTGCTGGTGCGGAGAAACTCATCCTTGACGATATCCGCTCGGCCGGCCGGGACCCTTCCGACATAGACTGCATCGTGCTGACCCACGGGCACCCAGATCATACCGGGTCGGCCCGGACGATCCGCGACCTTTTCGGCTGCACGGTGGCAGCCCACCCGCAGGACCGCCATGCCATCGAGAACCCGGACCCGGCCCTCCTTTCGGGTCCTGCCCCGGGTGTCCCGCCGCTCGTCAGCGGCCCGGTGCCGGTCGGGAAGCTCCTTTCAGAAGGCGATACGATCAGCGTCGGGAAGGGGCTGGACCTTACGGTGCTCCATACCCCGGGCCACTCGCCGGGATCGATTGCCCTCCTGCTCAAAAGCGAGGGGGCGCTCTTTACCGGTGACGCGGTACAGGCCCCCGGCCGCATGCCCATATTTACCGACCCGGCCGCACTAGTCCGGTCGCTCCGGCGCCTGAAGGCAATCCCCGGGCTTGTGCATTACCTGCCGGGGCACGACCAGCCCGCGGAGGGAACTGCACTGTACCAAAAGTTTGATGACTCGATAGCTAATATCCGGCGCTTCCATGCCGCGGTGAAGCAGGCTGCAGCGGAGACTGGCGGGAAGCCGGACCCGCAGGCAATCGCGTCCCGGGTCTTCGCATCCCTGAACCTTCCCCCGGCACCCAGCCCGCAGCTTGCGGCAATGACAAACAACATCATCCTTGCCGACCTGAACGCAGCCGGCCTCGATGCCCTCCTGCAGGAGTGATCCTGTCCCGCGGGCGGGGTTATGGCCCACGTCCAAAACCACATCCCCTCCTCCGATCAGCCTCTGTAACATCGCCAAATACAACCTCATCCGTTCCCGCCGGAGACAGCCCGATTATTCCGGCCCGGTTCCGCATTTTTCCGAATTATGACCTCTGGAATCCGGGCGGTGAGGGAAAAGAGGTACAACCGGGCCCGATACGGGCTCCGGTACAAAACAGGAAATGCAGGGGAGTTATGAGGGGGCTGATCCCTCCTCCCTCGCAGCAATCCCGGCCACGTACGCAACTGTCTGTCCTGACACGATCCGTTTCCCCTCGCGGTCGATCTCTACCAGCGAGTTCGGCGTGACCAGGAAGAACCGCCACGTCCCGTGCTTTGACCGGAGCCAGAGCTCGGCCGTAATGGCCGTATCCCGGGCGATGAGCCGGAGCTGGGCGATCTCGTCTTTGAATTCTTCGGCCAGCTGCTGGATGGTCGCGAGGATTGCCGGCGCGAACATGACCCGGGCGAATGTGACCGGGACCTTCGATATGATCGCGATGTCGAAGATCCGCTCCGGCCCGCTCAGCGTCATCTGGACGATGCCACGGGCCTTCGCGATCGGGACCGCTTCCTCGAGCGCCCGGTGCGGGCGGGGGCCGCGGCTCATGGCGGGCGCCTCCTAGTAGTGCTGTGGTTTGTTTGATCTTTCATGACGTGTTTCCTCCTTGATTTTCTTTTTTAATTTCTGGTGTCTTCGGGGCCCTCTGACAGAATATCGTTGGGCGGCCAAAGGAGATGGGCTTGGCTGAATAAATTTTCCGGAGGAAAATCCGGGTATAATAACAATGGATTGGGAGCAAACGGGGCGCGGATTTTCGAGATTGGTTTTAGCAAAAATGGGATGGTGAAAGTGTAGTGTTAGAGAGATTTATCGATTACCATATAGAAAAAGAAACAATACTAATAATATGAGACAATTTCGATTCAATTTATGGATAAGACTATTTTTGTCATAGGTGCTGGAATGTCCGCTGAATGTGGTGCTCCAGTAATTAGAGATTTTCTAAAACCTGACTTTTTGAAAATGGTCCCAACAAAACAAAGAAAGATCATTAGTAATTTTTTAAATTCTGACTATTTTTCAAGCAATAACATTACGATTGAAGATGCATTAAAAAAAATTGATACTGAAATAGTTCATGCAAAAACATCCTCAGAATATTCGATTGAACAACTTGTAAAAATTAGAACAATTCTTGTCAATTATATCATTGAAATCTTGTCTGTTTGTGGGAATAATCTGATGGATGAGTTACGGACAACTCCAATAGACCAACCGTATCTGGTCCAATCTTCAAGAGAGAAAGATCAAGAACTGTTATTCAGGCAAAAACTAATTGGTCAACTGACAAGAGAAATGGAGCATCTATCCGGCAATGAACGTACCATTCCAATTATTGGTATAAATGCAAAAAAGTGGCTCGAAACATATTCAAGTATTCTATTGTTAATGAAGCCGGATGATGTCGTAATAAATTTAAATTTTGATCAATTTTTTGAATTAGCATTATTGGAATTACCTCAAGATGTAATGGTTGATTATGGTGTTGATTACTTCGAATTATCTGCGGACGAAGACGTCTTATGTAATGGTTTTTTACCAAAAATATCGAGACCTCCAAAGGATTCTGAAATAAGAAAAATTTCATTATTTAAGATCCATGGTTCGTTAAATTGGGGTATTTGTTCCGGATGTAAATCTTTAATTTCAACAGTTCGCACTCCAATAATTAGGGTGAAAGATTACATTCAAAAATTACAGAAAACTCCCAAAAAATTTAGAGAGAAAGAATTATGTTGTGACCAATTTGCAATCGAACCTCTTATCGTGATCCCAACAATTTATCCCAGACGAGGATATGAAAATAAATATTTGAGAGAACTCTCGAAAGCTGCGATAATTGAAATTTCGAAAGCCGCCAATCTAGTGTTTTTAGGCTATTCATTATCAGATTCAGATCAATATGTTCGTAATCTTTTTGAAAAAGCAAAAAGCGTTCGAAAGAATAAACCCTGGAAGAGTGTTTTGGTAATTAATCGTTCTATTGCTTCAATAAAAGAAAACTATGAAGGAATTTTTGAGAATATTGAATTCATTAAATCCACTACATCAAAATTTATCCAAGAACAATTGAAAAGAATTGATCCAAAAAAATGTACTCTAAAAAGCTGTATAATGAAAAAAAAGCCAATTAAATGGATTAAAGTTTAAAAAAGTGTGTATCACTTTTGGGAAATCTTACGTTTAATTTTGATACGAGCCCAATCTCACAACCGGGGCGAATTTTGTGGAGAGTGACACGAGGGCTGCGGGGGCCTGGTCGAGCGGGGGATTTTCGAAGGGGACGGGTCACGATCCATTCTTCGGGTAACGTCGGCGGCATTCCTGGAGGCGGAACTCAGGGCCGGATGGGGTGCGGGCGGGGGCCGCGGCTCATGGGGGGCATCGACCTCCCGTAATACGCCTCGCCCGCTATCGTGTAAGAGAGGAGCCCGTTGCCAGCGAACGCGAGCAGGGTGAAGACCCGCCAGGGTTTTTCAAACTGTACATCCCGCCCGCGTTCATCGTGCAATTCTCTGCCGGACCGGTGCTGATGGAATGGTACTGCAACGCTGCTGCACTTGCAGGGTCGAGGTTTGTTGCCGGTTCGATCTTCCAGCCGAGCAGTGTGCTGTAGAATTTTTTTTCACGGCCGATGTTGTCAGCCGGGATCTCGAAGTACTCGATGTTTGGAATAGAGAGAGATGGATACCGGGGAATGTTGAGGGTTTCGGGTGGATCCCTGTCGCTGCCATCAGTATCGACCGAATTGTCGGACATTTGTCTGATAACGCGGTTCCATCAACCTGTTATCACCCCAGGGGACAACGGGACTTCCAAGATCAGCACTCCCCGACGGTAGCATGTTCCCGGAAGGTGATCCCGGGGCTGAAAATATGTCTTAATCCGGAGAAACCAAGTCTTATTCGCACAAAAACAGGCATTTTTAAGCATCCTACCGACGTGTTTTCAAAATGTCCTATTAGGTCCTTTCCAGCGGCAGATCGGCGATGCAGATTACCTGCAGGACGTTGGAACACGGAAAAACCCCAGTTTTTTCTGAAAGTAACACATTTCCACCGACGGACACCGACGATGATTTTGGGTATTGGTCAGGCAGGTGTCTGACAACCCATACGTACGGGGAGCTATGAAACACCTGGGAGAGAGCAGTACTTTTCCGGACTGCACTCTCCGACGGTGGCACAATCCGGAGCGGGTCCCTGATGCATCATCGGGGCCTGGATTCCGGGCATAATTCGCAAAAAACCGGGCATAATTCCCACTTTTCCTCCATTTCTCCGACGTAAAAGTCAGGACGCAAATAGCGCTAATTACGGGCACGATCTTAGGCCGGAACGGGTTGTACTACTCTGGACACAGAAAAACCCCACTTTTCAGGCCCCGGATATGCAAATCTGATCGTCAGGTAACGTCGGGGGTTTTACGGGAAGTGGAGGGAAGAGGGGGTGACACCCCTCTACCCTTGGATGATGGATAGTAAGAACCACGGAACAAACATTATAAAAATATCCAACTTAATGTTACTATCAATGGAAAAATTCAAAATCACCGAACATACTGAACGTCCAGATTTTATTTCACAATTAAACCAAAAATTAGGAATTCAATTTCGAATTTTTCAAGAATTAAGTTTAGGGAAAAGTGAGGGGAAAAAGTCACAAGGTGACATTTTCATTTTTCGCTCCGACAAGGTTTCCCGAATATCTAATGAGGAGATCTCTTTCGATTCTTATGATGAGGCAATCGTAACTGTTATTGAAACGAAAAATCCTCACGAACAAGTTTTGGAAAAACATACAGATCAACTAAAAAGGTATTTGAAAAAAGCAAATTGTCGAATCGGATTCATCACAAATTACAAGGATATTCGATTTTTTGAATTTTCGCGTGAATGTCGAGTGATCGATTCCGATATATATCAAGCGGATAATTTTGAAAATCTCGCGATTTATATTGCTAGGAAGATTGAGGAATCAACAAAAATATCCGTCGGTTATGATGCCAATGAAATCATCAAATTTCTTGAAGATACTATCGATGATCTCATGGTCTATACAAAACGTGTAGATGCTGATGTTTGGGAACATATTCTTAGATTAAGTGATGAATTAGAAAAAGATGCCAAAATCAAAGAACTATCTGAGCAGGAAAAGAAAGAGCGGGATCTCTTTTTTCAACGAAGCGCTGCGTACATCGGTATAGCACAAATCTTATTTTATTGCGTTCTCAGAAACCACGTGATTGAACGGAGACTGGATAAACAGTACCAGGATTATCCAATCCTACGTCCATTGGGGATTGCTTATGGGATTCCTACTCAGATCCAAGAAATTATTCAAGACATACCAAAAAATAACTACGATTTCAAATCAATCTTTGATGAAAGACATGATATTTTTTCACGTTTAGATGATGAAGCAGCGGAAGTATTATCGAAAATTGTTAGGAAATTTGAAGGGATCTCCGCATCATTTGTGATCAAACAGAATTTAATCGGAGAAATTTTCCAACGTTTAATGCCTTTTGAAATCCGCAAAAAATTTGCAGCTTATTATACGCGAAACAAGGCTGCTGAATTACTTTGTGAACTTTCCATTCTCGATCAAAATCAACTCATTTATGATCCTGCCTGTGGATCAGGAACCCTTCTCGTAAAAGCATACCATAGAAAGAAACATCTGGGTCTGAACCAACACACAAAACTTCTTGAACAGATTCATGGTTCTGATATTTCCGATATTGCCGCAATGATGTCTACAGTTAATCTGGCAATCCAGGATCCAGCAAAATGGACTAATGAGGTTAACATATATCCTGTCGATGCGTTTGCATTAATCTCCGGTTTAACGCGGTTCATGTCTCATGATCAAATGACCGCGAATGGATTGAAAACAGTTTCACCCATTTTTTTACCAACACAAGATTATCGCGTCGACGTTCTTTTAGGGAATCCACCTTTTACACGCGGGTCCCGATTGCCGCTCAATACCCGAGATGTTTTGAAGAATCTGGATATGGTGCGAAAATACAATATCCACTGTGATTTTAAGCGGATCAACCTTTACGCATTTTTCTTATTAATCGCTCCATCATTAGTAAAAAAAGAAAATGGTTCAATTGCTTTCGTTCTACCAATCGGTGCAATCAATAGTGAAATAATGATAGAGGTATGGAAATCGCTTTTTAATGAAAAATTTGGAATGAAATATTTGATCGAGGCGTCTGATATTGATGAATCATTTTCAGATTCCCAAGATCAAGAAATTATTGTTGTTCTGGAGAAAAATTACGACAAAGATGCACGCTTGGTAAAATTATTCGGTTCCTTTGAATCAAAAGATATCTCTAAACTTGTAAGTGAAATCCAGTCTGTTGATACAACAAGTAAAAAAACCGATGATTTTCTAGTTCAGCTTATACCCCAGATCGAACTGCAAAACAAACCCTGCATGGAATGGAGAGTGAATCCAAGTAATATCTTAATTTTATTGTATGACAAATTCGTTCCTCTGGATAGAAATCAACTGAATGAATTCCAAAAACAAAAGTATTCGACGGATTTAAGCGATCATATTCAAATCGTTACAGAAAATGCATCTCGTCCTGTCGATTATTGGTTTATCCCCAATAAATTCTGGGAGATCGAAAGAATTGAGAATGAGAAAATTTTCATAACTGCTACGTCATCCAACACGATTGTATCAAAAAATCCGGACAGTAAAAAAACTCTCGTATTACCAAAAAAAATTTTCACTCCATCAATGGCACGTTCTTTAAAAGAATACACGAATTATCCACCGGTAATTCCCGAAAATTTGATCAATGATTTTTATCTGGTTGATGAACAGGGATCACAGTTCGATTTAAAAGAATATTACAAATGGGGTCAAGAAGGGCATAAACAAAAATTATTTGGAGAAAGTCATTCGAGTTTTACAGCTGTGAAAAATGCAATAGGACTTGTAAAAAGAATAAATTTTTCAAATTCAAAAACACTAGCGTTAAGATTCATTTACCCGTTGATGGGAACCCAAATTATTCGCATTGGTTTTTCAGGATTTGAGAGAGAAGATAACGACTTATTTTTCGCTTATTTGACGAGTTCAATTTTTTTATTAGATGCATTAGAAAAATCTAGAGCGAGATGTGCTGAATTTGTTCTTATCAATCAAATCGATTTTTTCAAAATCTATCGTTTTCCCAATTTGAATGAGATCGAAAAGCATACAGAAAAAACAAATAAAATTCTTTCGGCTTCCGACAATTATAATAGCACAACGGCGTTGAAAGATCGCCCGAGAATCCCAGACCTCATTCAACAAGTGAGAACCAACAAACAACACCTGTTACGAAAATTAGATGAAGCGTGGTTTGAAGCATTGGGAATCCCTGTTTCATTCATCGATACCCTTTACCAAGAAATTGAAGAACGACTTTCAGATATCGTCCAGAAAAAAGAAGAGGCTCCAGAAAAAGAATCCGTTATTGTAAAACCACTAGGTGGGCAACAAAAATTATTGTGATTTAATTAGTCCCCCCACCGTCAAAAAATAAATCGGGGGTGAGGGGGGTGGCGGGTATAAGGGGAGGTATCAGCGGGACCCCGGTCTGACACAATCAAAATCGCGGTTCGGCCGTCGGGGAGTCTCTGAATGGTATAGGGCTGGATAGGGGGGAGGGGGGTTTAGGGGTGACCCCCCAACTTGATACAAGATTATAAAAAAGATTTACTTTCTATATTGGGTAGTTCTAAGAGGTTTTGTTATTACGCAATATGCGTCTTGAAGAGTGCACCTTTTTCCTTTGTGAGTTTCTGAATCATGAATTAGTTTTTCGGATGATAATTTACTATATTGACAAACTATCCGTTCACCTTCGATAGCGTCATTATGTTGTCGATAAATTGTCATATTGCTTCTTCCAATTTTCCGTCTTTAATGAGATCATCTGTAATTTGAATGACTTTCTTTAAATCCAAGCTAAGTGCATCTGCAACTTCATCGGGATATACATCTCCATGAGTGTTATAATAATCCAAAACCATGGTTTTAATTTCATCAAGAGATTTATCATCAATATTAACAACCCTTACGTAGACAGGTGCTTGATAAATCCTATTTTCAAGTGATTCGATACGCTCACTCATTTCAAAGACTCTTTTCTGTAAATGGGCAATTTCTCGTTCTTTTTGTCTTAAAATATAAAAGAATTCATGTGTAGTTCTAAATCCTGAAAAAATATTACCAATTAGAGATGGCACTCCAGGACCAAAACAAATAGTAGATTCTTCCATACTATCTGAAATAGATTTTGAGGTATATCCTATGGTAAATTTTTTATCTATTACTGATTGCGAAGAAGCTGAACCGTAAAAAGCAAGAGATTTATCGGCTTTTTTTTGCATTGGTGTATACACGCCACCATCAATTCCAACGGATTGCATATTGTATCAGCCCAAGGTTATTATATTCATAAATTTTTTATTTGAATTTCACCGAATTGTTTTTCATAATTCTGAACAGTTTCATTACATAATTTGCTAAATACCTTAGCAAAATTGGGGCTCATCACTATCCTTCCAAGACATACTGGTTTTATTCGTTTATCACC
Organism: uncultured Methanomicrobiales archaeon; assembly: GCA_903900025.1. Lineage (GTDB taxonomy): Archaea > Halobacteriota > Methanomicrobia > Methanomicrobiales > Methanospirillaceae > MVRE01. The sequence goes on from CAIULN010000009.1 coordinate 8,813, forward strand.
CGCTGGGGGCATTTGTTGAGAGAATTCAAAATTGAAAGTAAATTGATTATATAAGATATTTGAGACATCGCAATATCCAGCAGCACGGGACAGATCCTCTAGGATCTCTTGCTCTTCTGTCATAAATTAGACTATTCTCACAGATATAATAATATGTAACATCCTTTTTTGTGTAAAGCTTTTTGTGTAAAAATGTCTCCCCGAATTAACTCCAATCAATACATTATTTTCAAAAAAAAATGAAAATTCTATTCAGAAATAATCTGCCAGTTAACAATCTTGATCCTTCACTTATTTCCGCAATTAAGTCATCTGTTCCAAGTATTCCTATCCCCCCACAAACCCGCCCGTTTTAAATACCACCCCCAATATACAACTAATCATGCAGGAAGAGTGCGTCCGCCCTCATGAGTGTCTTTTCGCTCGTGAATGTCTTTATCTCTGAGAGCGTAGCACCTGTCCATTGCATGAATAACTGCATTTCTAAAACGCCATCTGACAACGGTACGTCCGCGTATCGCTATTCTGGCTTTGGCTTTTATTTCTGGTATCAGTAGATCCCTTTTTCATCTGCTCTGAATTCTGCGATGGAAGGGGGGGGTTGTTGTTGTTATGAGAGGAAAGGAAATTCGTCTGGAACGGATCATGAACCGAAATACGAAAAAGACCGTGATTATACCGATGGATCACGGGGTGACCAATGGCCCGATCGACGGGCTCATCGACCTGTCGCAGGCCGTGAACCTCGTCGCCGAGGGCGGTGCGAACGCGGTGATCGGGCACATGGGGCTCGCGCTCTACGGCCATCGTAAGGGCGGGCGGGACGTGGGGCTGATCCTGCACCTGTCCGCGAGCACCTCGCTTGGCCCGGACCCGAACAACAAGGTGCTGGTCAATTCGGTGACAAATGCCCTGAAGATGGGCGCTGACGCGGTGTCGATGCACATCAACATCGGCGCGGACTCCGAGGCCCGGATGCTCTCCGACCTCGGTGCGGTAGCCGTCGAGTGCATGGAATGGGGCATGCCGCTCCTTGCGATGATGTATCCGCGTGGGAAAAAGATCAAAACCGAGAACGATGTCGAGCACGTCAAGCTGGCGGCACGGGTTGCCGCAGAGCTCGGTGCCGATATCGTCAAGACCGTCTATACGGGAGACCCGGACAGCTTCCGCGAGGTGACCCGGGGGTGTCCGGTGCCGGTGGTGGTTGCCGGAGGTTCCAAGACCGATGACCGCACAACACTGGAACTGATCGAAGGGGCGATGGCGGGAGGAGCTGCCGGCATCTCGATCGGCAGAAACGCATTCCAGCACACAACCCCCGCCCTGTTCGTGAAGGCGGCGGCATGTATCGTACATCACGGCAGGACCGTGGATGAGGCACTGGAAATTCTGAAGGTGTGAAACATGATTGGAAAAGAGATCAGGATCGAACGGATCATGAACCGGAACACGGGGCGGTCGGTGATCGTGCCCATGGACCACGGGTTCTCGATGGGACAGATTGAAGGACTCCTTGATATGACACAAGTCATCTCGGACGTGAGCGAGGGCGGAGCGAACGCGATCGTGCTTCACAAGGGACTGGTCAAGCGCGGACACCGCAAACACGGCCGCGATATCGGCCTGTTCATCCACCTCTCGGGGAGCACGTCCCTGAACCCGGACCCGAACGACAAGGTGCAGGTCTGCACGGTGGAAGAGGCAATCGCGCTCGGCGCCGATGCGGTCTCGATCCACATCAACCTCGGCTCGCCCAACGAGTCCAAGATGCTGGAGATCGGCGCCAACGTGGCAAAAGACTGCAACCGCTGGGGCATGCCGCTGCTGACGATGATCTACCCGCGGGGCAAGGGGATCGACGCGTTCTCGCCCCAGTCCGTCGGCCACTGCGTGCGGGTGGCAGAAGAGCTGGGCGCGGACCTGATCAAGACCAATTACCCGGGCGATCCCGCAGCATTCAAAAAGATCGTAAAAGCCTGCTCGGTGCCGGTCTTCATCGCCGGAGGCGAAAAAACAGGCGACCTTGATTCCCTGAAGATCATCCGGGATTCCGTGGGAGTCGGGGGGGCGGGTGTCTGCGTCGGCAGGAACGCCTTCCAGCGGGAGGACACGCGGTCATTCGTCCAGGCCCTCTGCCGGGTCGTCCACGATAACGTGGACCCGGAGGAGGCATTGGGGAAAAAGAAATGAAGCAGTTCTGGGTCGACGTCCGCCCGTGGAACAAGGAGATCGCAACGACAGCAATCGAGAGCGGGGCGGATGCGGTCGTCGTGGATCGAGCAGATGATATAAAAAAGCTGGGGCGGATCACCACCATTGCCCCGGACGGCGACCTGAAAATCGGTACCGATGTAGCCGAGGTATCGATCACGGACAAGTCAAGCGAAAATACGGCAGCCGGGATCAAAGACAAAAAATTCGTGATCGTCACGACGAGCGACTGGACGGTCATCCCGCTGGAGAACCTCGTCGCACAGTCCGACCGTATCATCGCGAAGGTAAAGGATCTCAAAGAAGCAGAGCTTGCCGCAACCGTCCTGGAGCGGGGGGTTGCCGGCATCCTTCTGGCAACAAAGGACCCGGAGGTCGTGCGGGCGGTCGCCCAGCGGATGAAGGCATCGGCCGGGCAGGTCACGCTTGTCCCGTTCACGGTCACAAAGATTACGCCGGTCGGCATGGGCGACCGGGTCTGCGTGGACACCTGCTCGATGCTTGAGGACGGGCAGGGCATGCTGATGGGCAACACCTCGTCTGCGATGCTCCTTGTCCATGCCGAGACACTGGAGAACCCCTACGTCGCGCCCCGCCCGTTCCGGGTCAACGCCGGGGCAGTCCACGCGTACATCCTGCTCCCGGACGGGAAGACCGCGTATCTCTCCGATCTTGCGATCGGCGGCAGCGTGCTCGTTGCCGATGCGAAAGGAAAAGCCCATACGGCAATTGTTGGCCGGACCAAGATCGAACGCCGCCCGCTCCTGCTGGTCGAGGCAGAATCCGGCGGAGCAAAAACCAGCCTGATCCTCCAGAACGCGGAGACAATCCGGCTCGTGAAAGAAGACGGGAGCGCCATCTCGGTCGTCCACCTCAAAAAAGGCGACCGGGTGATGGGCTGCGCCCTTGAGGGAGGCAGGCATTTTGGCATCGCTGTCAAAGAGACAATCATCGAGAAGTGAGCGCGTGAAGAAAGCAGGCATCATCGGCGGCACCGGCAGGATGGGCCGGCTCTTTGCCGGAGTCTTCCGGCGGGCGGGGTATGAGGTCATGGTATCCGGGAGATCAACGAAGATCACCAGCCATGACATCGCACAAGAGTGCGACCTTGTGATTATCTCCGTGCCCATCCGCGACACGGTGCGGGTCATCGAAGGGATCGCGCCGCTGCTGGAAAAAGGCCAGCTCCTCTGCGACCTCACGTCATTAAAAGCCGGACCGGTTGCATCGATGCTGAAATCAAAAGCGGAGGTGATCGGCCTCCACCCGATGTTCGGGCCGACCGTCACATCGTTAAAACAGCAGACCATCATCGCCTGCCCGGCGCGTGCGGCGAAAGCAACCGTACAAGCCCTGCTCGATGTGTTCCGGAACGAGGGCGCCGTCTGCACCATCACGACACCTGAAGATCATGACCGGATGATGGCGGTCGTCCAGGGCCTCACGCATTTTCTCACCCTCTGCATGGCGGATTCGGTGCGCCGGCTCGGGATCGATATCGACACAACAAATGCGTTCACGAGCCCGGTCTACAAAATCGAGCTCTCGCTTGTCGGGCGCCTGCTCTCGCAGGACCCGGAGCTGTACGGCAGCATCCTGCAGCAGAACCCGTTTGTGCCCGCGGTTCTTGCGGCATGCAGGGATTCGGTGTGCAACCTGCAGGAGATCATTGCTGAAGGGGACCGGGACGAGTTTGTCCGGTTCTTCAACGACAACACCCGCCATTTCGGGGACTACTGCACCGAAGGCATGGCAACGACGGACGCCCTGATCGAATGCCTGGTGAACCGATGACGACGTTTGTGCTGGGCCCGGAAGGGACATTCTCCCACGAACTCGCCCTTCGCCTTAACGTGGGTGATATCCGTCTCTCCCCTACCATTCACCGCATCTTTGAAGCGGTCGGGAGGGGGGAAGGGGACGGCATCGTCCCAAGCGACAACTCAGAAGCCGGCGGAATTGGCGCAACCCTTGACGGGCTCCTGCAGCATCCGGTCTTTATCACCGCTGAGATGTATATGCCCATCCACCATCATCTCGCAGCGTATGTGCCGCTGGAACAGCTCACAAAAATCTACGCCCATCCCCAGACGCATGAACAGTGCAGCGAGCATCTGGAGCAGTGGGAAATTCCGGTCATCCACACCAGCAGCAATGCAGCGAGTGCGCTCGAGGTGCAGAAGGACAAGACGTCAGGGGCAATTGTCTCATCCTTTGCGGTATCGGTGTACCGCCTTCCCGTCATTATTGACCATATTGAGAACAATTCAGAGAACATTACCCGGTTTGTCAGGATCTCCTGCACTCCGGACAGAGAGGAAAAACCCGAGAAATGCAGCATCATCATTGATCCAAGTGCCGATCGCGCCGGGCTGCTCCATGACCTGCTGGCAGTATTTGCGGTCAAGAAGATCAACCTGACACGGATCGAATCCCGCCCGTCAAAACGGGGGATGGGAAATTATGTCTTTTTTATTGATTACTCGACCTCTCCGGGATACCGTGATGCCATTATATACTTAAAGACAATGACGATTGTAAAAGAGCTTGGGTGTTATAAAAAAACCGGGATACCGCAATGATCAGATCACTCTCACGTGCGCACGGTGTTGAAAGTCGCTTTAGCGCCCCGCCATCCAAGAGTTACACGCACCGGGCGATGGTCATTGCAGCACTGGCAAATGGTATGTCCTTCCTCCACAATCCGCTCATCGCAGAGGATACCGGTCTGACACGATATGCACTGGAATCGCTCGGGGTCAAAATTCATGCCGATACCGCCCTCATCCGTATCAGCGGCCGGGACGGGCAGTTTACCTGCGGAGAGGAAAAAACACTTGACCTGGATAACTCAGGGACGACCCTTCGCCTGTTCACTGCGCTTGCCCTGCTCTGCGACCAGGCAATCATCCTGACCGGCAGCAGCCGGATGCAGGAGCGGCCGGTAGGGCCGCTCGCAGATGCACTCAGTTCACTTGGCGGGACGGTCGAATTCTTAAAAAAGACCGGTTACCCGCCACTACGGGTGCGGGGAACCCTGAAAGGGGGAACCGCGAAGATCGACGGGTCCATGAGCAGCCAGTTTATATCGTCCGTGCTCATCGCTTCGCCGTATGCACAACAGCCGGTGGAACTGGAGATCCCTTCTCTGCCGGTCTCCCGTTCCTATCTTGATGTGACGGTAACGATCATGCGTGCGTTCGGTGCACGGGTGATGATGGATGATCAGCACCGCTGGTTCCAGGTCAGTAACCGTCAGCGGTACCAGGCAAGGAGCTATGATATCGAGGGGGATTATTCATCCGCATCCTACTTCTTTGCGATCGCCGCGATTTGCGGCGGCAGGGTAACGGTGGAAAATCTCAATCCCCACTCGGTACAGGGTGACCGGCAGTTCCTTGAGATCCTCCGGTCAATGGGGTGCACCGTAACTGAAGGGTCTGACACCATCACCGTTGAACGGACCGGTGAGCTGACAGGAACTGACTGCGACATGTCGTCGCTTCCCGACACGGTACAGACGCTCTGTATGGTTGCCGCGGTCGCATCCACACCCACCACGATCCGGGGCATCACCCACCTGAAGTACAAGGAAAGTGACCGGGTCCTCGGGACGGCCCAGCGCCTGAACCAGCTCGGCGGGGATGTACGGGTAGAGCCTGACACCATCACGGTCGTCCCGCGACCCCTCCACGGGGGTACAGTTGACCCGGGAAATGATCACCGCACCGCGATGAGTTTTGCCGTGCTCGGGCTGGGGATCGGCGGGGTCACCATCGAAAATGCAGAGTGCGTGAATAAATCGTTCCCCGGTTTCTGGGACGCGCTGGCAGGAGCAGGATTATGAAACGGATCGTTATGTGCGGTTTCCGCGGCACCGGCAAAACAGAGATCGGAAAGGTCATCGCTGACCGGTTGCACCTTCCCTTCATCGACACCGACCAGCTGATCGAATTCAGGACCGGACGTTCAATCCCGGCCATCTTCCACGAAGAAGGGGAGGAGCGGTTCCGGGCAGAAGAGCGGGACGTGATCGCAGCGCTCCCGGAAAAGGATGTCGTTGTAAGCACCGGTGGCGGCGTTGTGATCGATCCATCGAACGTGGAGCAGCTGCGGAAAGAGAGTGTGCTGGTGCTGCTCGTGGCGGACATTGATACGATAGAGCAGCGGTTATTGAGAAAGCCACGCCCCCCGCTCACGGGCCTTCCGCTGCGTGAGGAGATCGCGGAGCTGATGGACCGGCGCCGGCAGAACTACTACGCCGCATCAGATCTCTGCATTGATACGAGCGAGACCACGGTGGAGGCTGCCGCAGACAAAGTTATCCGCACCCTCCAGGACGGTGCACTCACGATAAAACAGCGGGAGACGGGGATGGCATTCTTCAGAACAGGGCGGATTCCCGCACCGGCATTCCATACGCTTGAAACGATCTTCACTGCACCGGGGCGGGACCCGTTAACCCGGCTTATGGGGGTTGCCGGCTATCCCTGCGCCCACAGCAAGAGTCCGGCCCTTTTCAACACGCTCTTTACCCGTTACTCCCTCAACTATCATTATACATGGTTCGAGGACCCCGAAATTGATGAGATTATGAGGATCGCACGGGCTCTCGATGTCAAAGGGCTCTCCATCACCATCCCGTTCAAACAGGATGTGATACCGCACCTTGACGAGGTTGATGAACATGACGCCCGGCAGATCGGCGCGGTGAACACGGTGGTCTTTGCCTGTGGGTCAGCAATCGGGTATAATACCGACTGGATCGGTGTGCGAAAACCGCTGGTCTCCATGAAAGGAGCGACTGCTGTACTGCTGGGTGCGGGAGGAGTGGCAGCCGGGGCGGCATACGCCCTCACCGACCTTGATATGAAGGTGACAATCCTGAACAGGACACCTGACAATGCAAAAGTGCTTGCGGAGCGGTTCGGCTGCAGCTGGGGTGCATGGGAGGACTTCGATTCCATCAGGCCCGACCTTGTAGTAAATGCCACCCCCCTTGGCATGCATCCCGATGACCACAGCCCGCTCTCTGATACCCAGCTGAACAGGGAGATGACCGTATTTGACCTCGTCTACACTCCGCCGGAGACCCCGCTCATCGAACAGGCGCGCCGGATCGGGTGCAGGACAATTACCGGTACCGAGATGTTTATCGGGCAGGCACGCGAGCAGTTCTATCTCTTCTTCGGGATTGATGTGCCTATAGAAACCATACGGGCGATGATACCATGAACACCTTTGGCAGGAATTTTAAGATCACGACATTCGGGGAAAGCCATGGAAAAGCACTCGGGGTGGTCATCGATGGCTGCCCTCCACGGTTCAGGCTTTCAGAATCTGATGTCCAGCCGCTGCTTGACCGGCGCAGGCCGGGCAAGAGCACCCTTGAATCTTCCCGGCAGGAGCATGACCGGGTCGAGATCCTTTCAGGGATCTTTGAGGGTATGACGACCGGCGCACCGATCGCGATTATCGTACGAAACGAGGATGTCAAATCAGAGGATTACGAAGCACTCCGCGATGTATTCCGGCCCGGGCACGGGGACATAACGTATTACGGGAAGTATGGCATCCGAGACCACCGGGGCGGCGGCAGGAGTTCGGGCCGCGAAACGGTGGCACGGGTCGCAGCGGGTGCGGTCGCGATGAAATACCTCGCGCAGCAGGGAGTTGCGATCTCCGGACACATTGTCGAGGTGCATGGCAGGACACTGCCGCAGGAGATCGAGAACGAGATCCGCGCCGCGCAGGCAGCCGGGGATTCAGTTGGGGGGATCGCTGCGATCACTGCAACAGGATGCCCCGCAGGACTCGGGGACCCGGTCTTTGGAAAGCTGGATGCGCTCATTGCCGGCGCGATGATGGGTATTGGCGCAGTAAAAGGTGTTGAGATCGGCGACGGGTTTGCCGTATCAAAAAGGTTTGGCAGCGAGAACAATGATCCGATCACAAAAGACGGGTTTGCCAGCAACCATGCCGGTGGTATTCTTGGCGGGATCTCAACCGGGCAGGAGATTGTCGTGCGCATTGCAGTAAAGCCAACGCCATCGATCGAAAAGGTCCAGCAGACGCGGGATATCAACGGAAACGAGGTTGCAATCTCAGTGAAAGGCCGGCATGACCCCTGCATCGTCCCCCGCATTCTGCCGGTGGCTGAAGCGATGCTTGCACTCGTGATTATGGACTGCCTGCTGGAACAGAGGAAATATCAATAATTATTCATTTTTTTACGGTACCGGATTAACACAACAAGGATATTGACAGGTTCACTGGTGCTTTTCTGTACCGAACATCTCCATTGCCGCTTTTACTTCCGCGACAGAATACTGCCCTTCTGCAGTCGCTGTGCCGATGTGACAGTACACAAATTCCGAGCCAAAGAGCGGGAGCACGAGGCGGGCATACCGGAACCCGGCACCCATGACACCGGTACAGACGGGTTTTTTTGCGGCATGGGTAAACGAGATCAGCTCGATGATATCCTCATCATGACGGGGGGTTACCACGATCTTGGGAATGTCGCCGTACACCTGAAGTTCGCGCTCCAGCCCGAAAAGCTCGAAAAGGGAGGGCATCTCCGGCGTATGGCAGGACGCAATGATCCCGACATCATGGGTCCTGATAGCTTCAGCATGGGCGGAGAAACGCCGTTCGATATCGATATAGTCCGCATACGGGATGACCGGCAGGATAACCTGGAGCCATTCATCTGGATTTCCTGAGTAGTTCCCCCCTTCCTGAATTGAGCGGAGCGTTACAATGACAGGGAGCCCGGTGAGCCTGTGGCACTCCTGCACTCCTTTCAGAATGTCGTCATCCATCAGGTCAAGGCGGAGTTCGATCAGGTCAGCCCCCGCTGCTGATGCGGCTGGTGCGTCACCAGGGTCCGTAAGCGATGCAACGATCTTCACAATGCAAACCTGCTATGCGTTCAAAGCTTATGTCCCGTGATCGTAAAAAAAGCACTCCTTTCGTTATCAGATACCTGACATCAGCCATCGGGTCGCCCAATTTCCTGTATCATTTCCCGCTTCCCAAACGTCTCCCTTGGTATTCCCAGAACCGGTTTCCCGTCATGAGCAGATCTTGTGAACCATATCATCGTGTTTTCAGACACATCCTTTCCAGCTGTTCTCTCACACCTTCATCCTCTTGCATGAATTATGGAGAGAAATCCGGATCTGATTGGTGAAAAACTGGGGAAAAACCCAGGCACGACAGAAATTCTGCGAAGTTTTTGTCCCTGATTCAACCGTTCCATTTGAAAAATATAATAGCATCTGTGACACAATAGGTATCTGGTTAGGATCATGATCTCGAAACGGGTAATCCCTCTGGTATTTCTTCTTGTCCTGTGCCTGAGCTGCTGCCATGTGCTGGCCGCACCGGAAAATTTCATTGTGGCCACGAGTGAGTATGGTGCAAGCTACTGTCTCACAAGCAAAGGAGGGGGAGCCCTTTCCGGCCAGGTTCAGTTTGGGGACCTCGGTGACTCCAGCTGGAGCACCGGCATCGGCGATTTTGATAATGATGGTGATTACGATTTTATTATCGCAACAGGTTCAGTACCTCATGGAAATATATCCTTATATAAAAATATTGGGAAAGGTCCTATTTTCTCCGGTCCAACCCTTATCGGTACGTGGGAAGAGTTGGGTTATGTGCCGTCCGATATGGCGGTCGCGGATTTCAATGAAGACGGGAACCTTGACTTCATTGTCACTCATTCCAAATATGATAATTCTGAATTGTATCTCGGCGACGGAAATATGCATTTCACACGATCCGTTTTATTAGAAACCGAACCCCATTCAAATGTCGGCGCCGACGCTGCCGATATCAACAATGACGGCCACATGGATTTTGTGGTGATGCCATGGGTCCCCGATGAGTTTGACCATTCGATCCATGTCAATATCGGGAAAGGAGATGGGACCTTCACACTAATGAATGGCCCTCTTTCAGAAAAGAAATATTGGGGATGTGCACTTGCCGATATCAATAGTGATTATAATGTCGATCTAATCGCCACTTATGACCAACACATTGATATTTTCACTGGAGATGGTACCGGAAATCTCTCGTTCTCGAAGACTATTGATGACCCGAACATCGGCCCCCAATCTCCGGTTGACAATTACGACCTGAACGGGGATGGGAACCAGGACCTCGTGGTGGGAAATTACCAGGCCGTTGGCACCGTTGCCGTATTGCTCGGTGACGGAGCGGGCAATTTTAACTTTGCGGATTCCTATGCAGGGGACGGCAACAGTGGCCGCGAGAGTATTGCCGCCGCGCCATACATACAGGCTTCCCCAAATAAACCACCGGTCGCGTCAATAACCCCGCCATCCAGAACCATTACCGCTGGCGAAGAGGTCTGCTTTGATGCGTCACGTTCGAAAGATCCCGACGGCAAGATTGTATCGTACGAATGGAAATTCGGGGACGGGTCCACCGGCACAGGAGAGAAGGTAACGCACCGCTTCACCCAGACCGGTGTGTATACCGTTACGGTAACGGTCACGGATGACAGGGGCGCAAAGACAACCGCGACCAGCACGATCACGGTGAATGCGATCAAGGCGACCGTTGACTTCATTCCAAAGATCCTGAACCTGAACAGTATGAGGGAATACGTTACCGCAACAATCTCCCTGCCAACACCATATGATGCCAAGAAGATCAACATAAAGGACGTCGGGGTCAGGTACGGTGATTCCCCCATCATCTATGCCGTTAACGATCCCAAGTGGAGATTTACCTCATACTGTCAGATGGGGAACCATGGCAGGTATGTCATGATCGTGAAATTTGACAAGAGCGCCCTTGAGAGCGTGATCCCCAAGCCTTCAATGAAAACGGTTCTGCATGTGACCGGGACAGTGAAGTATGCGGGCGTGGACGTCCCGTTCGACGGGTCGGACACGATCTGGACAATCATGGAACGGGAAAAAACCGACAAGAACAACAACAACGACAACAATAACGGTAACTGGGAAAAGAAATAACACAAATTTTTGCAGATCCCAACAGATCAACCTGATAATAATTTTCAAATAATGATTCGGGCTATCTTGCGTTTTTTGAATGGGAATACGGTCCAACAGATCTCTGCAATTTCAAAGAAAAGGCAGGCTTAAGAAGACATCATGAACACTATCATCGATATGACCATCCCGCCACTGCAGTATTCCCGGGTCTGATCAAACAAAAGATACCTGTTTATTTCATTCCCGCCAAATCCTGTTCACTGGACTATGGAAGAGATCCCATTCACCCATTACCTGGAACACCTTATCGCTGCACTTGCCAGATTTGGTCTGATCGTCATCATCCTGCCTGTTATCCCTGTCGTTATTTTTAATCTCTCCCTTTCGGCAACCCTTGCCCTGATGACATCGGCATTTGTGATTGAGTATGGCGCTGCGCCTGTCGGGATTGGGCTCGGATTACCCCCGTTCTTTGTTTTCTATGTCCTTGTCTGCATTGCATCCGGGGTCATATTCTTTATGTTTGATATCTTCGGCACGCTGGGTGAACATTCTGAACGCATTGCAAAGTTCCTGGCGGGATCCTGTGAACGGGCGCGGCAATCGAAGATTCTCTCAAAGTACGGGATCTTTGGGCTGGTGCCCTGCGTGATGACTCTGGGATTCTATGCCTGTCCACCGATCGCCTGGGTCTTTGGCTGGCGCCGCGACCTCTCAATCCTCATGACCATGGCAGGATATGCCGCCATCTCGATCGTCACCATACTGGTCTCGCTGGGTATTTTCGACGTGTTGTTTGCAAAATGAGGATCTACGATGCCACATCTACCCCCGCACCAAAAGGGACGTAACCTGCCTGAACTCCTCGCACCCGCCGGTTCACCCCGGGCATTCCGGGCAGCGATGGCTGCAGGGGCAGATGCGGTCTACCTGAGCGGGAAACGGTTCGGTGCGAGGAGCTATGCTCAAAACTTCACCGATGAAGAGATTGCAGATGCTGTTGTCACTGCCCATACAAGGGGCGCCAGGGTCTACGTAACTGTGAATACCCTTATCCACGACCGGGAGCTGGCAGCTGTTGGCGAATATCTCATCTGGCTCTATTCCATTGGCGTTGATGCCGTCCTTGTGCAGGACATCGGGGTCGCTGCACTCGCCCGTTCAATAGTTCCCGACCTGCCGCTTCACGCATCAACCCAAATGACGATCCACACCGCTGATGGAGTGCGCTTCGCGGCTGATCAGGGGTTCTCCCGGGTTGTGCTCGCCCGTGAGCTCTCCCTTTATGAGGTACAAGGAATTGGCAGGGAAACGGCGGATCTGGACATCGGACTCGAGGTGTTCGTCCACGGGGCACTCTGTTACTGCTATTCGGGCCAGTGTCTTCTCTCATCTGTGATCGGCGGCAGGAGCGGCAACCGGGGGATGTGCGCGCAGCCCTGCAGGAAACCCTATACCATGGTAACCGGGGAACCGGATGCATACGGACGCCCGGTCAAGCTGAAGGAATTCCCGCTGCCCGACCACTACCTCCTCTCCCCAAAGGATTTGTGCACGTACCCGTATCTTGACCGCCTCGTGCAGTCACCCGTTATCTCACTGAAGATTGAAGGGCGGATGAAATCCCCTGAATATGTCGCTATAGTCGTTTCAATATACAGGAGGGCACTCGATGGAATCGCTTCAGGAATATGGACTTTGCAGGATACTGATATGCAGGATCTCGCGGTTGCGTTCAACCGGGAGTTTACGCGAGGGTACCTGTTTGGAGAACGGCACGGCGCGCTGATGGGCAGGAAGCAGCCGGACAACCGAGGGCTCCTGATCGGGACAGTAACAGGATGCGACACACGCAGCGGGGAAGTAACCATCAGGCGAACCGTTCAAAGAGAACTATCTGCCGGCGACGGGCTCCTGTTCCGGAACCCTCACCGTGCAGATAAAGAATCCGGGTTCCCGCTCAATGCCAGGCCCCTTCAGGAGAACGGGATGATCAGGCTCATTGCTCCGTTCCCGGTCCGGTGCGGTGATGATGTCTACCTCACATCAAGTACCGGCCTTACCGAGAGGGCGCACCGGGTCATCCGGACTCCCCTTTCTCTTGCCCGCCGCCCGCTCCCGATCGATCTCTCCGTCAGGATAAGCAACAGAGGAATCCCGTTCCTTGAGGGAATAATCGATGCTGGCGGGGGACACCGTGTTCCTGTCACCTGTACCTCTGCTGTCAGGTTCTTGCCTGCCCGCACCCGTCCCCTGACCGCAGAACAGGTGATGACAGGCATGAAAAAAACCGGGGGGACACCGTTTGCTATCCGGAGCATTTCCATGGAATATGACGGGAAGATGTTCGTACCGGTCGCGGAACTGAACCGGATACGCCGGGAGTTCCTTGCACTGGCAGAAAATAAGCTCGTTACTGCCCTGCGGCCAACTGAAGAATCTTTCGGGCGGGCGAAAAAGCGATGGGCAGCAGTCGCACCCGGCATCGATACCCCTCCCATAACCCCGCCATGTCACCGGACGGAAAACCAAAAGATTGCAGTCTATGCTGACCGGATTGACGTTGTAAAAGCAGCCGTATCTGCCGGATGCGACAGGGTCTATTTCGAGGCAGGCCTCAGTGCAGGTGCATATCCATCCCGCATGAACGCCCACGTTGAGTTTGATGATACCCAGCTCAGGGACGCTCTTGCTGTCTGCAGAGGGGCAGGCATCCCCCTCGTCTGGAAACTCCCGCGGATCATAAAGGCACCTGAACGTGAATTCATCCTTTCGGTTCTCCCGGGTCTCTACAAGGACGGACTGCCTGCATTCATGGTCGAAAGTCCCGGCACTGCACGAGCCATCGGAAGTGCGTTGCCTGGTATGGACATCTATGGCTCAACCGGGTTAAACATATTCAATCAGGTAACGGTCAGAAACCTGGCGAATCAGTTCTTCCTGCTGACGATCTCGCCGGAACTTTCCGGGGCCGGGGTTGAGGACCTCATCCGGCTGGCCCGGACGGAACGGTGCGATACCAAGCTTGAACTGATCGTTCAGGGAAGTGCTGAAGCAATGGTTTCAGAGGACTGCCTTCTCCAGATCCTGTCAGGCTGCAACGAAGGGAAACAAAAAGGTTGTACTTCCCGCGGGTTCTTTGGGATCAGGGACAGCACCGGCCGGGTATTTCCCGTGCACACCGATGGTCTGTGCCGGACGCATGTGTTCAATGCGGTGGAGACCTGTCTTCTCGACCACATCCCATTCCTTCTGCAGGCGGGGATCGATTCGGTGGCCATTGATGCACGCGGCAGGACTGCTGCCTATGCCAGAGAGATGGTGCACATCTACCGGGATGCAATTAGTAAAGCCCGTCAGCACAACACGGGAATCCGTGAGGGTCTAATCCCTCTTAAAAAACGGGTAAAAGAGATAGCCCTTGGCGGGATCACGGCTGGTCATTTTGAACGGGGACTAAAAAGTCACGAGACCTGAACCGGTAAAAGATCCCAAATCTTCATCATTTTTCAACCGGAATTCTTGATTATAGCAGGGGTGTCTTAAAAAATGTCATCACCGTTGATCCTCGTCAACCTCAAAACGTACAAAGAAGGAATGGGTTCCCGCGCCCACGCGATCGCAACCGCGGCGCAGGCAATCGCACAGGAAAGTGGCGTTTCTATCGGCATTGCTCCGTCGTATATTGACCTTCACCCGATCGCCCGGCATTTCATGATCCCGGTCTACGCGCAGCACGTCGATGGTTCCGAACCCGGCGCCCACACCGGGCAGATCACTGCGCATGCGATCAAGGCCGCCGGGGCGAGCGGTTCACTCGTCAACCACTCGGAGCGGCGCCTCACCCTTGCTGATATCGAGGCATCGGTGAAAGCGCTCCAGATGCAGAAGCTGGTTTCAGTGATCTGTTCAAACAACGAGATCACAAGCGCCGGGGCAGCCGCCCTTGCCCCGGACTATGTTGCCATCGAGCCCCCGGAGCTGATCGGCAGCGGGGTCTCGGTATCAAAAGCGAACCCGGAGATTATCAGGAGATCAGTCGCCGCGGTCCGTGCTGTAAACCAGAAAGTGAAGGTTCTGACAGGAGCAGGTATCCAGTCCGGGGAATGTGTGAAGATCGCCGTTGACCTTGGTACTGACGGGGTATTGCTTGCTTCCAGTGTTGTAAAAGCTCAGGAACCGGCAGTGGTGTTGCGGGATCTCGTGTCAAAGCTCTGATACCTGAATATAGTAAAAATGTTCCGGATTCGGATACCACTTATTTGGATTCCATGGGCTCTGTAGAAAACATATTTTTTTTTTAACGTTCTTGGGGGCTTTGCCCCCGCCACTTTGGCAACCCTTTTTGCGATTTCTGTGGAAAACCGTTTCAGCATTATCTCTTTTTGCCGATGTTTGATTAGGGATTTCTAAAGAGCCGATTCCACGAATAATTGAAAAAGGGTCAGGTGTTATTCCAGCCCCCATTTTTTCTTGGGTATTCGGTAGTATCAGCTTGATCGATATTGTCTCACGTGATCAGGGAAATTAAATCGTGCTTGGTAACCACACCCACAACCACCCCACCGTCTATGACAAGCACCGCATGGTTCTGCTGCAGGATATTGACGACCGTCTCAACATCCATATCCGGGGGCACGGTGGGAAAACCTGGTTCGGTAAAATCCCGCACATAGAAAGGCTGGACCCTGTGCAAACGCTGCTGCTCGATTGCTTTCATTATGACCGCTTCTGATATGCAGCCGATGGGTATCCCATTATCGATTACGGGAAGCTGGGAGATGTTATTTTTTTCAAAGATGTCAAGAGCCCGGATGATCGTATCGTCAGGCTGGACAGCGATCACCGGTGTATGTATGATCTGGACTGCGGTAATCCTCTTTTGCCCTGCACTGTTCAGTACCGTGATGATCTTGTTGAGCGTGCTGACCCGGGGGTCCACACTACCCGCTTCAATCCGGGCAACCATTGACTGACTGATACCGGCGCGCCGGGCAAGCTCAGTCTGCTTCATACCGAGCATCTCGCGCCGGTTTCGCAACTCATCCGGAGTCGGAATATGCATGATGTATTACTCATGGTTATAAATGGTAATGAACCTTATTCATTTCTGGCCGTTTCATGCCATATTCAGACCGGGTTTTTTTAATTGTGCATTTCTTTTTTGTTCGTAAACCACCCTACAACCCAAAAATTCTATTAACCGATCTCGTGCATAGTACATATAACAGATAATCCACGATCCAAGTGGATTAGTGTTCTTTCATGGGCGATAGTCAAATAAACGACGATAACGATGATGAGAACCATCCTGGTCTCTCAGTCTTTCCTCAAACAGATTTCTGTGATATCCCCCCGCTGGCAACCGGGTGTGCATGGATTTTGCCAGGTGCAGTCCTGCACCCTGTTTCCATAAATCCAACAGGGATTTTCCTCCAAAAAACACCTGATGATACCGGTATAATCCAAGCACATGGGCGGGGTGGACTGAACCTCTCATGAACGAACGAAAGGACGGTACAAGAACCATGGATCCAAACGAGATCCCTGTTCCACCTCTGGCAGGACCACTCCGCCAGCTCCCTGCAACCGGCAGAACCGGGTTACTCTCGGTCCAGCAGACAATATCCACATACCTCCCTCCAAAAAAGAATGGCACAAGAACCCAGCCAAAGCGCGACCAGGCACTGCTTAAAGATTCACTGGTTGTTATCAGACGCAATGATACCCATCATGTCATCTCTGAAAATTATTACTATAAGACAGAACCCTATTATACGATCCTCAGGCTTGAACTGGAGGGCAAACGGGTTGAACCGAGCAGCAGCGCGGTCCTCGACGCGTATGTTATCCCCATCTGCCTGTCACGAGCGGCATCTGCAGGAATTCCGGTCTGCGAATGGGGGATATCCCAGGCATACGTCCCGCTCCCCGCGATCCTGTACGGGCTGAACTATTTTTCAACAACGCTGGACTACTTCATCGTCGATGACAACGAAAAGGCAAAGGATGTGATCAAACACATCACCAACAACGGAAAATATCCATTCTGTTACCAGAAGTATCCGGAAGGATCTGAGATCCTCACCTGCACCGCGATATTTGGCCAGACCACCGGTGCGTCCACCCCTGTTGCCGATTATGCACAAAAAATTTACGAGCTTTTCCGTATCCCGCTTGTAAAAATGGTCTTTATTATGACGGGCGCTTTGTATGCCCTTTCCTCTCTCTCACCAACCCGCTATGCACAGCTCTCTGAAGGTGAACGTGCCCTGCTTTCTGCATACCTCTCAAACCAGGAGTTCCTATGAGCAGGCTGGGAATTTTTGTGGATAGGAAGACACTATCCAATTCTGAACAGCTCAATGCGCTCATCAGGTGCCGGGACGTTGCCGAAAATCTGGGACATTCCGTTGAGTTCATCTTTCCTGTCGACATCAACAAAATTGAAAAGGTGGACGCACTCTTCATCCGCGCCCGCACCGACCCGATGAACATCACGTATGTCGCTGCACGGATGGCCAGTCTCCACGGGATTCCGGTCATTGATGATCCCCGCTCTATCCAGATCTGCTCCGATAAGATCAACATGTATTCTCACCTGATCAGGGAGCACGTGTCCGTCCCCAGGACCGTTTTCCTGTCCCGCAACGATCTCACCATAGAGCACGTCGCACGCCTTTTTGATGACTTGGGATCACCGCTTGTGGTTAAGGAACCCTCAACTTCGTTCTCCCTTCGTGTGGAAAAAGTCCATGATGTCGCGGAATTTTTCAGGGTGGCGCGACGGTTCATAAAAATGTCAGACTGGATCGTAGTGCAACAGTTCATCGAGAGCAAATACGACTGGAGAGTGGGGGTGCTGGACGGGAAACTCCTGTACGCCTGCAAATACACAATACCCTCCGTGACCTTCAAGATTCAGGCGTCCGTGAACGGTCACCTTGTCTACTGCGGGGTTGAAAGCGTTCCCCCCGGTCATGTTCCGCCCCATGTAATCCAGCTTGGGATAGACGCGGCAAACGCTATCGGCAGGGGGCTCTACGGAGTTGATATCAAAAATAATAACGGGGATTCCTATGTCATCGAAGTGAACGACAATCCCTCACTTGAGAGCGGGGAGGATACCTGTTACCCGTCAGTCTATCACACACTCATATCACACCTCCTGCGGAAGTAATGTGCCAATGACGATTGGAACTGAACACGAATACTCCATCAATAATCCCGGATTCACCCCACAGCCGGTGTCGGACCAGATCATAAAAAAGATCTGCGGGCGGGTGGAAAACGAGATCCTCTTTGGAGATGTGAAACTGGGAAAGGAACTCCAGAAAACAGTACTCGAATTCATTCCCCGCAGGCCACACCATGAACTTGCACCCCTCGAACAGCAGCTGTATCACGGTATCCAGAAATTCTCCCGCATATTCCACGACACGTACCGCCTCCTCGGGCTTGGCATGCACCCGACACTCACCCTTGACAAAACCGCCGTCTGGGATTATGATGAGGGGGAATATTATGATGTCTATGACCGGTTGTTTAATATCCGGCAGCATGGCTGGCTGAACATACAGTCGCTCCAGATCAACCTGTCATATACCCATGAGCAGGACATGGTGTATGTCTACAACCGCATCCGTACACTGCTGCCGTACCTTGTCGCTGTCACTGCATCATCACCGATGGTTGAAGGGCGGCTGACCGGCAATGCAGACAACCGCCTGATCTTCTACCGGGAGAACCAGAAGGAGATTCCCCGTATCTGCAACCGGATCATTCCCGAACCAATACGTGATGTGGCTCAGTATCATGCGATGCAGGAGGAGTTTTTTTCAGAACTCCGTGCACGGGGTGCAGGAATCCTTTGCGAGGAATGGGTGAATTCCGGCGGGATCATCATACGGTTCTCCCGAAAATGCCTTGAGATCAAAGCGCTTGACGAGCAGGAATGCGTGCACTCTGATATGGCAGTCTGTGCATTCATCCGGGCTCTGTTACGCTGCAAAAATCTCCCGGTGATCACCCGGCGGGATGAACTCCTCTTTCTGCTGGACGAGGCAATCAGAGATGGCACTGAAGGACTGCACGCCGATCTCAAACAGTTGTACACAAGCGCATGGCAGCACGCAACCGATGATGAACGGGTGTACCTGCCGGTAATCAGGGATCGGATCGAAAACGGGAGCCTTGCTGAGCAGATGAGAGACCGACTTGAGCATGGCGAAGAGATCACCACCATCATGGGGGATATGGCACGGTGTCTGGAGGAAAACCATCCCTATGGCAGCTGAATATCGAGCCTTCGCTTTTTTAAGGAACAACGGACTTAACCAACCCGGTAAAGAATTGTAGTGAGGAGTTGAGGACACTGGTGACTCATGTGCTTATACGGGAGGCTGAGGGGTACGAACTGTTGAAAACCTGCGGGATTCCTGTACCACGGTATGCCATTACCGGTTCATCATCTGAAGCAGCAGATATGGCGGACCGGATTGGATATCCCGTAGTACTCAAAGTCATTTCGCCGCAGATTATTCACAAGAGCGATTCGGGCGGTGTGATTGTTAATATCGGCAGCGCAGCAAAAGCCCGCGAAGCGTATGATGCAATCATACATGCAGTGGCTCAATTCAACCCATCAGCAGTGATCGAAGGAGTGATGATCGAACAGCAGCTGCCTCCCGGGCTTGAGCTGATTGTTGGCGGAAAGACCGACCCTGCATTTGGGAAGGTTCTCACGATTGGGATCGGCGGGACACTGGTAGAGCTTCTCAGGGACGTATCCACCTGTGTCCTCCCGATTGACAGAAAAGAGATTGAGGTCATGATCCATGAACTGCAGGGGTATCCCCTGATCGCAGGGTTCCGCAGGGAACCGGCGCGGGATGAGCAGGCATTGATCGGGATTATTGAGTCCGTTGCCCGCCTCTTTATCTCACGTCCCGATGTTGTTGAATTTGACATTAATCCCATCATACTCTATGAGAAAGGGGCCTGTGCTGTGGATGCACGCTTTTATGTAAGCGACCACGCTCCCCCTGAAATCCCGCGCCCGAAGAAACAAGCCATATCCGGATTGCTCACGGTGAAGTCCATCGCTGTTGTCGGAGCATCGCAGGAGCCAAATAAAGTAGGCTATGCAATTGTCCGGAACCTCCTCACCTTCCCCGGTGCACTCTATCCGGTGAACCCCAAACACGCCATGATTATCGGAAGAAAGGCTTACCCGACGCTGGGATCCATACCAGAACCTGTCGATATCGCTGTCATCGCAGTACCGGCCCGCATCGTCCCGCAGATCATTGAAGAAGCAGGTAAAAAGGGCATCCCGCTTGCCATCATCGTCTCCTCCGGGTTCCGGGAGACTGGAGCAGAGGGAAAAATACATGAGGATCAAGTGCTCTCCATTGCCAACCGTTATGGCATCCGGATCATGGGCCCCAACTGTCTGGGACTCATGCTTCCCCATCAGGGCATCAATACCACATTTGATCCGGTGTCCCCGAAACCGGGCAAGATTGCGTTCATATCGCAGAGCGGTGCGATCATCTCCACTATCGTGGACTGGAGCCTCCCTGAGGGGATCGGATTTTCCGCAGTGATAAGTGTGGGCAACCAGGCAGACCTTACCTTTGACGATTTCATCGAGTACGCTGGCGCCGATCCCAAAACGAACGCTATCATCCTGTACATCGAACAGATCCATGACGGAAAACGGTTCATGGATATGGTTCGTTCCATCACGCCCAAAAAACCCATTGTGGCAATCAAGTCAGGGTCATCGAAGATCGGGAAGAAAGCGGCATCCTCCCATACCGGATCCCTTACCGGAAGCAACGAAGTCTACCTCGCAGCATTCCGGCAGGGCGGTGTGATCCCTGTCCAGTCAATCCGGGAAGCATTCCAGGCTGCAGAACTGCTCTCATCGGAAGGTTATCCCAAAGGGGTACGGGCAGTGGTCATCACAAATGCCGGCGGATTTGCCGTGCTCTCCTCCGATTATGCTGAACGGTTCGGAATCGAGTTAATAGAGTTCCCCCGTGCCCTCATTGCCGAACTCGACACGATCCTGCCGGCAGACTGGAGCCGCGAAAATCCAATTGACATGGTAGGGGATTCAGGTGTTGACCGGTTCGCCCGTACATTTGACGTGATGATAAAAAACCAGGATCTCTGGGACATTGCCTTTGTTATCGCAGTTCCCTCCGCAATCTCCGATCCTCTCCGTGTGGCAAACGAACTCGTCCGTTTCTCAAAGCATACCCAAAAGATGATCGTAGGGTGCATGATCGGCGGCGATTCCATGAAGACCCCTTTGCGCATCCTGCGTGATGCAAACATCCCCAATTTCCCCGACCTTGAAGATGCATTCAGGGCTGTGGGAAACATATGCAGGAACACGGGCATGTGTTGTCGGCTCAAATAGTCGTTCAACCAGCCCGCCCAGCCGGATCGCGGTCAGAGACTGATCTTTTTTAATATCTGGCCATTCTTGAAAAGGGTGATCCCACCGCCACTCTGCGACACCACAATGCCAACTGCTTTGGTCACATGTGTCATGGCAGCGACTGAATTATGGCGGGTTCCCATCCCTTGGGGAAGATTCACGCCGCTTGTATCAACGGTAATATACCTTCCTGACGCTTCGATGAAACCATCACCGCTCACGACAAATGCACCGTCAAGCTGGGCAAACTCCTTGATGTTTTCCTTGAGATCAGCATTGGTCACGATCCGCATTTCCGGAGGATGGCCTTCAAATGAATTCAGCATGATCTGGCGGGACTTCCCCATGACATTTTCAGCATCGCCGATCAAAAATGTTGTCCCGACCGCTTTGCCCTCCCTGCCCTCAACAGAGATCTCGGTGCAGATATGGAAGACAGCATCAAAGACATCCTCCCGGATATCAGTATCCGCCACCACCTGATCCTTCCATGTGTCCGTGCTGATCCTGACCTCTATGCTCCCACGGCGGCGGTCGGTGATGTCGTTTCCGATGCAGAGCACCTCGACAATCCGCCCCTCTTCATCCCGGATTGCCTTGTTGATCCAGGCAATCCAGACGCGGTCACCATTCCTGCGGACATTCTCCATCACATTGATTGCGTACCCTTCTGCATTAAACCCGAGATCGTTTGCCATCATCGAGAGATCATGACCGGAACGTGTCTTTGCCGGGATAATGGTGCCGACAACATTTTTCCCGATCACATCATCAGAATTGTAATCGAAAAACGAGAGTGCAAATGTATTGAAAAATGTGATTGTTCCCTGCGTATCAATCCGGATGATGATGCTCTGGGTATTCTGCATCATCTCCCGGTACTTCGCTTCACTTCCCTTGAGTGCATCAGCAAGCTTTTTGCGCTCGGAAATGTCTGTCACAACAAATGTACCGCCTTTCGCAACATCGTGGGGGTCAAGTGCGAGCACCCGTACCTGGCAGGGGACTGGCGATGTATCTTTTCTCACCAGATCGAATTCCATTCTTGCGGAACCGTCAATTTCCCGTTTGACCTCGAGATCACGGAGCACCTGCTCATATTCTTCGGGTTTATAAAACAGCACCCTCAAATCCTTGCCGAGCAGCTGGCTCTCCACATATCCGAGCATTGAGAGGAGGGGACGGTTCACCCATTCGATGACATGGTTTCGCATCTGGAATATGCCAAGCGGTGTGGCGGAAAGTATAGCAGAAAGCTGGTCGTTCTGCGCCTTGATCTCCCGGTCTGCCCGATGACGCAGCATCGTCTGTTTCACGAGCATCACCAGGTCCCCCAGCTGTGTGCGTCCGTCACCCCCTTTTGGGAGCGGCAGTTCGGTGCCATGAATCACCTCAGCAATCACGACTTTGTTCTGGCCTCTGCGGGAGATCATAATAAAAGGCGTTGTGTTGCCCTGCGATTTGAGGTATTTTAAAAATTCGATCCCGTTCATGTCGGACACGAACTCGATCCCATTAATATCCGGCACCTGCTCGTAGCAGACGATCACATCGTACGTCCGGTTCTTCAGCTTTTCAAGTGCCTGTTTTGTGGAGTGGACGATGTCGAGCCGGATTTCTCCCGATTTTTCAAGGACAGAACGGGCATGTACCATCAGCTCGGAATTGTCATCCACAAAAAGAACAGCGATCATACGGGTTCTCCGCAACCAACCGACGGTACACTTCTCATATGAGGTGGAGATTGGTGCAATAAATAGTTGTTGAGAATGAACAGATGATGCATGACGGTAATAATCCGGAGAAGAGAAAAATTGACTGGCGAAGATTATCTGCGGGGGAGAGATAGCCCTTTATAAAACATGTGTTGAGACTTTGTTTTGGACTTAAAAGAGACTGCCACGAGCCCATGATGATGATTACAGAAATCCGGCTTGCTATCGGTTTTCCCCATTCACATCAGCAGGATTCCCAGCGGCACCCGGCATCCTGCGAAGAATACTTCTCCTGTAACCAGGGAAAGAATGGGGATTCATTTGTCAACGGTGATACCCTGTATAAAAAAATTGTATAGGTTCTAATCAGGAGCGCAGCACCAGGAATTTCAGAACCAGGGCAGCGTGCAGGTATTGGAACTCCATTGTACCTGTTCACAATGCAGGAAACCATGTGCCCGCCATCTCTGCGATAACCATTGGATACCGTTTCATATCCAATGAAATTCAAAGAGCGGACAAAACGGTTTTAAAAGGGATAGGGTTCATTCACCGGCATGCTGCACGATGGCAAGCTGGTACATCCAGTCCATCAGGGGGTGACATTCTTCAACGATGCACTCCAGGTCACACCCGATGCAGGGGATGAGTTCATCGCCAGCGAGCAGGTCAGCCGGGTTGACAGGCTGGCGTTTTGCACGCAAAAGGTACGTCTTTATGCCATCTTTCCTGTATTCAACGCGGTCAATAAGCCCTTTCTCTTCAAGCTTCTTCACGATCCGCGAGCATTTCCGGCTGTCAACACCCAGCTCTTTCCAGAGCTCGCTCTGGAGGACGCCCTCCGGTTTGGACTGGATGAGCCTTAATCCCTCTTCTTCAGGGTCTGCCATCAGGCACCTCAGATGAGCGGAGCGATTGTTAAAATATTGTTGCCCCTGATTACAACAGTCCCGAGGCTTCTGCCCCGCTGGTTGTCGACAAACTCGATCGTCTCATCCATGTGGATGTTTAAATATTCATCCACCGCAACAAGACGCCCCTGCAGCTTGCGCTTTTCGTCTTTGATTTCGACAGCAATCTTTGAGTCAACGAGGGCAAAGACCTTTTTTATCGGCAAAACAATTCCATTAACCATCTGCCCTAATTTGGTGGGCAAGATAATTTAAGGTTTGCTTCCCGAAAGCATCACTGGTTCATCCGGGAGAGGTGCCCGATAAATGCTGGTACAACGGGGATTATCCTGGCGGTATGTTTTCATTGATTTTTATCGTTGATTTTTCCGAGGTAAGGAAAATCAAAAAAGAGAAAGAGACTGTGCTAAAAATTCAGATCTGATGATTATTCAGTGAGAGGTCCCCACCGCTTTGCAAGTTCCTTTTCGACTGCGGGCAACGTAGTGTACTCCATCTCTTCAAGTGACAACCGGTGCGGCTCGAAGGGGCCCTGCGCCCGGATTACATCGGCAAGCTCATTACAGCGTGCCCGCACGCGGTCAAAAGCGGGATCATCAAACATGTCAACCGGACCGATCAGTTTGCCGTTGCTTACCTGGAACCCGAAGCAGATGACCCGCGGGGGGCCGTCAAACCGTGTGCAGTTGGCATCAGGAAGACCTACCGGCATGAACGGGCCGTGGTGGGAACCCCTCATCCAGCCGGCGACGAGCACCGGTATACAGAAGGGATCGATGACTTCGCCAACCGCAGGGAAGCCGCTCTGGGAGCGGATGATCATGACCGGATCGTCTTTTCCGACATACCTGCCCGCCATCATATTGAGACGCTGGGTGCTCGTTGATGCCCCGATTGTCCCGTCTTTTTTGAAGACATGCTTGATGACATAGCGGGAGGGAGCACCGATGTAGGCTAACAGGCTGTAACTTTCCTCCGGTGTCCTGAACATGATCTTGCGCTTTTTTATCAGGTCGTGCACCTCAAAGACAAAACCGCCGTGCATTGACGGGTCGATGACAAGACCCGGTGTGTTAAACGGGTCAGCGAAGATCTTGTACAGGAAAAAGTTCCACGCGCCCGGCTCTGTTTTATCAGCCATGAAGACGAGCACGGGATCGCTGCCACGCTCCTCAAATTCCATCTCTGCGACACCGGGGCCCATGCCCTTGACGTTTCCGCTGAAGGCATCGGAGAGGATGTCCTGCCCTGCACCATAGAGCTTCATGCTCTTTGCGATCGCAGCGCATTCGGTAAAGACATCCCACGCCAGTTTGTGCACCTTCTCATTGTCCACGCCCTGGGTGTGCGTCATGATCAGCTCAAGGTCGTCGCCACAGTGGGTTACGACAGAGTCGGTCAGCAGTTTACCCTGCTGAGCCTTGAGCATCTGGGCTGCTTTTTCAAGGAGCTTGGGGTGCGTGCGGGAGTGTCCGGGAAAACTTCCCACATCTGCTTTAATGACGGAAATGGTTGTCTTTGGCATGAAAATTCCCTCTATAGTAGATACTGCTGGCACTATAAAATAGGTGATGATACAAAAAGCGGTTTATCATCAGGGACTATGCTTCTTTTCTCCCTGATGTTCACTCTGTACTGCGAACGTGACCTCGAGCACCCCATTTTTGAACGACGACCTCATCGAAGATTCATCGATCGGGGGGAGGTCAGCCCGTGTGTGGTAGTGCTGCCCATGGCCATCGGCATCGATAACAATCGCACTATGCCGCACGGTGAGCCGTATGCTCTCCTTTTCAGCACCGGGAAGTCCTGCCACCACTTTCACTTCGTTACCGACACGGTGAACCTCGGGTGCCGGTTCGTGCGGATCGTGCGGGGGGATGACACTACCATGCGGTGGCTGCTGCAGTGTATCGCCCCCCCGTATAATGATCCGGTAGCCCGTTGCATGGGGCGGCATACCGGAGACCATCCCGCGGGTCATATTTGCCACCATCTGTGCAATCATCGCGTCCATCTGCCAAAATACATCCTGTGGGTCATCTTTCATGACATATCACCTCCACTTTGTTACTTCTTCTCCATCTGCGATTCCAGCGCCTCAGTCTGCTTCTTGATCTCGGTAAAGTCCTTCTTGCGCAGGAACGTCTGTTTGCGCAGGTCATGGGCGCTTTCTGCGGGCACCTTCTTACCCATCAGCTCGGCGCGTTTGAGCACTGAGGCGGCATGCTCGAGTGTGGTGCGCTGCTCCTGGTTATAGAGCATCTCCCATGCCTGCCGCTCTGATCTTTCAATCGCATCACGGTCCAGCGACTCCTTGACTTTGCCCATTGCATTCTGGAAGTGTTTTTTCGTGATCATGACGTTCTTGATCGCATCGATCCGCTCCTGCTCGCTCTTGTCTGCCATTGCAAGGATGAACTCCCGCATCGCGCCCATCTTTGCCTCACGGACCAGCGCTTCGATGTCAGCGCCGACGTAACCATCGGTCTGCTTTACCAGCTCATCGGTATCGATGTCCTTTGCGAGGATTGCACCTGCATCACCGAGATATACATCGAAGATCTTTTTACGGCTCTCCTCATCAGGTGCCGGTACGTAGATATGGCGTTCGAGGCGTCCGGGGCGCAGGAGCGCATCGTCCAGCATGTCCGGGCGGTTGGTGGCTGCAAGGACTGTGACGTTCTTGAGCTCCTCCATGCCGTCCAGCTCGGTCAGGATCTGGGAGACGACGCTCTCGGTCACATGGGAAGACCCCATGTATGTGCCCCTCTTTGGGACGAGCGCATCGACCTCATCGAAGAATATGATGGACGGCGATGCCTGCCGGGCCTTGCGGAATATCTCGCGCACACCCTTCTCCGATTCGCCGACCCACTTGGAGAGCAGCTCGGGTCCTTTCACCGCGATGAAGTTGCACTCGCTCTCGTTTGCAACCGCTTTTGCAAGCAGCGTCTTGCCCGTGCCCGGGGGACCGAAGAGCAGGATACCTTTGGGCGGCCGGGCCTGGAGCTTTTCAAACACGTCGGAGTACTTCAGGGGCCACTCGACAGCCTCGCGGAGCTCCTGCTTGACCTCTTCAAGCCCGCCGACCTGCTTCCACGTGATATCCGGCACCTCGACAAGGACCTCGCGCATCGCAGAGGGTTCGACGTGTCTCCTTGCCTCATCGAAGTCCTCCTTCGTGACCTTGAGCGCATCAAGGACCTCGTTGGGGATTTCTTCATCGATCTTGATCTGCGGGATTACCTTGCGAAGCGCATGCATCGCGGCTTCCTTTACCAGCAACGCGATATCCGCGCCAACAAAGCCGTGGGTGGTATTGGCGAACTCCTCAACCTTTACATCTTCTGAAAGCGGAACCCCGCGGGTGTGGACCTGGAAGATCTCCAGCCTGCCCTTCTTATCGGGAATTCCAATCTCGATCTCCCGGTCAAACCGCCCTCCGCGCCGGAGTGCGGGGTCGATGGCATCGGGGAGGTTTGTCGCTGCAATCACGATCACCTGGCCGCGCCCCTTCAACCCGTCCATGAGCGCCAGGAGCTGCGCGACAACGCGCCGCTCAACTTCGCCCTGGACTTCGGCACGTTTGGGCGCGATCGAGTCGATCTCGTCGATAAAAATGATCGCCGGGGCATTCTGCTCTGCTTCTTCAAACTTCTCCCGCAGCCCCTTCTCGCTCTCCCCGTAATACTTGCTCATGATCTCCGGGCCCGAGAGCGAGATGAAGTGGGCGTCCACCTCGTTTGCGACCGCCTTTGCGATCAGGGTCTTACCCGTGCCCGGGGGACCGTAGAGGAGTACTCCCTTTGGGGGCTGGATGCCCAGCCGTTCAAAGATCTCCGGGTGGCGCAGCGGGAGCTCGATCATCTCACGCACGAGCTGGAGTTCTCTGCCCAGCCCGCCGATATCCTCGTAGTGGATATTGGACGGTTCCTTCTTGCCTTCCTCCGGTTTGTACGGCTCTTCCTTGAGCTCGATCTCGGTCTCATCGGTAACGATCGCGATCCCCTTGGGTGTGACCTTGGCGATTACAAGCGTGATGGAGTTGCCTATAACATCGACACGGACAGTCTGTCCCTCAATCACCGATCGTCCACGCAGCAATCTCGAAAGGTACTGTTCACCGCCAACGAGCCGGATCGGCTGCGTGGGTTGGATCACTACCTTCTTTGCGTACGCGGCATCGGATTTGCGGATTTTAACCTTCTCGTCGATGCCTGTACCGACGTTGCCGCGGATGTTGCCGTCGATCCGCAGGATCGCGCCACCAGTATCCTGTGCAAATCCGGGCCAGATGATCGCAGCAGCCTTGCGTTTGCCCTGGATCTCGATCACATCACCGGAGACGAGCCCGAGCTTCTTCATCACCTCGATGCTTACCCGCGCAATGCCACGCCCGGCATCATCGTGGGTTGCCTCCTTTACTGTAACTTCTGTGAAATCTTTCTCGGTCATCGTAAACTTCTCCTTACCCTCAAGGTTTACCATAAGTTAGCGTGCAATAATATATAAATGTTGCGTGGTCGCCATACCTCTGGAGACATGCAGGGTCCATCCCAAAAATCATAAGAAAAATTCTGGAAATGGGTAGCAGTTCGCCGACCAAAAAACTATTTCTCCGCTTGGATGGGGAGGATAACGGTGGTGATCCCGCTGTATTGGAGCCGCCGCTGAATCGCAAACGCGGTCTCATTGTGCAGTACCTTCTGGAACGGATTTTCGTGGCGGAACACGATCTGGCCGGTGAAGAACGTGGAATTCGGGAACTCCTTTGCGATGTTTTTACAAAGGGGCACGGCCAGGTCAACGACATCGGTGCCGATGTCGATCCGGTAATCGGCGGCAAATCCCATGTCCTGGGCAAGGTCAACATATTTTAAGAGTGCTGTCTTTGTGGATTCTGCCAGCGCATTTACTTCAGCTGAACCCTTGAATGTCCCGGAATCAACGACGGCAATCGAAACGAAGATGAAGTTTTCATAAACGCCCGGGAAATTTTTCACGATGGAATAGAAGGTATTTACCCCAAAGCCGTGGAAACCGTTGACGAGCTGGACGGCGGTCATCTTGTGCGGGTTGACCGGGCTGGTGTTCTTGACACCGGTGGTGGGAACGGTATCGAGCAGGACATCCAGTTTGCGCATCCCCCGCGTTACTGACTGGTAATGGCCGTGGATGGCAAAACACACCCCGATCAGACCCGATGTCAGGAACAGGGTCAGCCACCCCCCCTGGCCGAATTTTTCATAGAGGGTAATACTGAGAATCGTGCTGCACAACACAAGACCAAGCAAGTGGATGAAGATGTGCCGCTTCCAGTCTTTATCAACGGTACGGTTTTTATAGAAAAACCGTGACATCCCGAACTCTGAAATCGAGAATGTGAGGAACACATTGATTGCGTACATGGTGACAAGGAACGTGATTGAGCCATGTGTGAAAATCATCAGGATGAGTGCCGACCCGCCCATTAAAACGATCCCATTTGTCATCGTCAGGCGCTCCGACAGCAGTGCGAAGGAACGGGGGAGCCACGAATCGATTGCCATGTTCGCCATGACCCGGGGACCATCGATAAACCCGGTCTGGGCTGCGACCATGAGCAGCGCACCCTCCGAAAATATGGTGATAAGCGCGAACACTTCCCCAAGAGGCCAGTTCCCGAACACTTTTGCAGCAAGTACTGCATTCAGGGTCTGGCCCGGAACCGGGGCTACATTCCAGAGCAGGTAACAGAGAAAGAGACCCCCTGAAAGGACGGCAAGGGAGACTGCCATGTACGCCATGGTCCGTTTACCGGTCTTTACCTTCGGTTCCCGCATGATCTGCATCCCGTTTGCAACCGCTTCAATCCCGGTATAGGTACCGCCACCCAGCGAATACGCCCGGAAGAAGACTGCCAGTATCCCGACGACACCAATCGCGGCAAGGTCACGGGAAAGCCCGGCTTGGATTCCGTCGGCAACAGGAACAAACTGCGCACTATGGGCAAAGAGCCCGTAGCCAAGGAGCAGGGCATGCGCCGCGATGAATACAAGAAACAGCGGGGCGAGGATTGTCACGGATTCCTTCACACCCCTCAGGTTCAACTCGATAAGGATCAGGATGAGCAGGCAGGCAAACACAAGTTTGAATGCCTGCCAGCGGTACGGCAGGAACGAGAAGATCGCATCAGCACACGCGGCAATGGAGACCGTGATGGTCAGCATATAGTCAATAAGGAGTGCACTCCCGGAGACAACCCCTGCCCGTTCACTGATGGTATGGGTGGCGACAATATAGCCACCGCCGCCGCTGGGAAAATGCTCGATGATGCGCGTGTATGCATAGGAGATGATAAAAACGGTAAAGGCAGTCCCCAGAGCGAGGAAGACGGCAAGGTACGCGTAATTACCGAGGGCAACAACCGCCTCAGGCGGCCCGTAGGAGGAGGAGGAGACCCCATCTGCACCCAGTCCGATCCATGCGAGGAGAGGGAAAAGGGCAATCTTATGGAATATGCCGGGGTCTTCGATGTTCTTCTTGGCCCCGATAATGGTACGCCGGGCGCCCGCACGGATATCCTCCCAGTTCCATGCGTCCTTAGGAGGATCCACAGTACCACCTAATAGTTAGACATTGACAAAGGATCGTCGTTGTTTTGGGTATTCCCCGGTTGATCGTATTTTGCTTCAAAATAATCTCTATGCACTCACATGATGTCTAACTTTATTCATATTATATAATTTCTTCAACGGAGAAGATGAGGGTCTGACAGCAGGGCAGCACTTGCGTCTCGTGCAGAACGATGGAGCATGAGAGGTGATTCTTGTCGTCAAATGGCAGCATTTGGTTCCTGCGTTGCCAGATCCTGTCATCATGAGGCGGAGGTGACGGCATGCCCGTTTTTATCTGTGACGAACCCACGGGGATCATTTCATAAAACTCAAAAAAATCTTCCTTATCCCAAATCCATTTTACTTGTGCTGTAAACAACTAA
>CAIULN010000010.1 GCA_903900025.1 uncultured Methanomicrobiales archaeon
AGGGGATTGTCGCTGCCGACAACATCCTCGGGATCGACCGGGCGATGGACTATCGCTTCATCCCCCAGTCCATCAACCTCTCCAGTGAACTCGCATTTTGCACGACCGCAAGTGAAAACGCGGCTTCCATGGTGATTCCTGGCCCGGCCGGGCCCGGGCTCACCATGGAAGCCGCGTTTTCACTTATGATCGTGCAGAATCCGAGTTCACTCGCGAGGTTGATGGACTGGGGGATGAACCGGTAGTCCATCGCCCGGTCGATCCCGAGGATGTTGTCGGCAGCGACAATCCCCTGGTGGCGTGCAACCGGTGTGAGGTAGGGGGGTCCGGTGACATCGCCGGCAGCATAGACACCCGGCACGCTGGTGCGCATGTGGTCATCAACGACCACTTCACCCACCGGCCCCTTTTTCACCCCTTCTATCACCTCGGAGCGCGGCACGAGCCCGGTGGCGATCAGCACTGCATCAGCAGGGATTGTCGCCTCTTTTCCATCAGCACCGGTCCGGACACCGGTCACCTGCGAGCACCCCTCAAGGGAGAGGACCGGCCTGTTCTCAAGGATCTCCACCCCGTCAAGTTCTCTGACCGCGAGCGAGTGCAGGTGCTTATCGACGGACTTGAGAAAGGCGCTGCGGCTGATGACTGTAACCTCGCTGCCGAAGGCACCAAAGATGAAGGCATACTCCGCCGCCATCACGCCGCCCCCGATGATGGCAATGCGGCGGGGGAGTTGTGGCATCGAGTGGAGCGTGTGGGGAGTGTACACACCGTGAAGGCCGATGCCCTCCAGCTTCGGGACATTCGGGCGCGAACCCGTCGCAGCGATCACCGCCTCACTTTCGACCGGCTCAACACCGATATATGCCTGCCGCCCCTCAAGCCTGCCATGGGTGCCATACACTATATCCACACCGGCGCTCCTTGTTTCCTGGTCAAGGATACCGGCGATCTTCTGCTGGACCGCCTGCATCTCCTTAATAAGTGCGGGAAAATTGATTGCCGGGGGTTCGCTGGTGATGCCGAGGGTCTGGAAGGAACGCGCCTGCTTAATGAACCGTGCAGCGTCGTTGAGGGCGCAGACCGGCATGCAGCCGTAGTGGAGGCACTGCCCCCCGATCCCACGGGTGACCCCGCCGGATTCCACGAGCGTCACCTGCCTGCCTGCGGCCGCAAGCCGGATCGCCGCTATCCTCCCTGCAGGACCCCCGCCAAGAACAATGATCATACAAAAACAGGTGTGTTGTTGTGAAGTCAGCCTTGTTAAAAGACTTCAACACCCTCGTCCATCGGCTCTGACAGAAGTTCGCCGGTAAACGCGTTCACTTCGACGATCTTCTTGCCGCGGATCTGCCAGACAGGGATATAGACCTGTTTTGTATCAACCTTGATATTCTTCCTGTCGGGCTTGAGGACCTTCTCTTCGTAGAAGATCGTGTCTCCTTTCACCTGTTTGATCCTGACCCGCTGGGTTAACTGGTCGACGATTTCAGTAAAAATCCGGGTATTTGCATCATCTTTGGAGATTTTGGGCTGTACTATCTCAGAC
>CAIULN010000011.1 GCA_903900025.1 uncultured Methanomicrobiales archaeon
ATTGCAAAACTGAACGAACTGATACGCATAGAGGAACAGTTATGACCCAAGTTAGCGAGATGGAAATTGAATTAAAAGAACCGCTCGTTCCTGTCGAGGATTACCTCGCGGCAGGTGTCCACATCGGCACGCAGCAGAAGAGTAAGGACATGAAGAAGTTCATCTACCGGGTCCGCGGTGACGGGCTCTATATCCTTGACATTCGCGAAACCGATGGAAGGATCAAGACCGTCGCGAAATTTCTGGACCAGTACGAGCCCCCCAACATCCTCGTTGTCACCTCCCGGCAGTACGGGCAGTACCCGGCAAAAAAATTTGCTGAAACGATTGGCGCGATGTCTGCGACCGGGCGGTTCATCCCGGGGCTGCTCACCAATCCGGTCCTCGATGGTTACATCGAACCCGACGTTGTCGTTGTTACCGACCCTATTGGTGATGCACAGGTGATCCATGAGGCTGTCCAGTGTGGTATTCCTGTTGTTGCGCTCTGTGACACAAACAACATGACCAAATTTGTTGACCTTGTCATCCCGACAAATAACAAGGGCAGAAAGGCGCTTTCCATGGTCTACTTCCTGATCACCAGAGAGATGCTCAGGCTTCGCGGCATCTCAACGGCGCTCACTCCAGAGGACTTTGAGACTGACATCTGATACCGGTATGCCCTGATCCGGCGACCGATCTCTAGATATAATAGTTTGACCAGAGGGTTGATCCAAATGAAGATGCGTACATGCGCAGTGGCAGGCATGTTCTATCCCCGGGACCCCAGCCATCTGGAGCAGCTGCTGAATAAGTTTTTTTCCGGCAGCGGGGCAGCGGTGGATGCAAAGGGTATCGTAGCACCCCACGCGGGGTATATCTACTCGGGGGAAGTTGCGGCGCTGGCGTACACCGCAATTCCCGCAGACTTCTCGGGAACATTTGTGGTCATCGGCCCCTCCCACCGGGGGTATATGACAGCCGTATCATCGGTTCCGTGGGAGACGCCGCTTGGGGTACTTGACACGGATGCGGAGTTTGTGGCAGCACTCGATATTGAACGGGATGAGTTTTCACATGCTGATGAACACTCCCTCGAAGTGCAGATGCCATTTATCAAGTTCCGGTTCCCGCGGGCCCGCATCGCACCGGTGATGATGGGCGAGCAGGACGAGCGAAGTGCGATGATCCTTGCAAAAAAGGTCCTTGCTGCGGTGAAGGCAACAGGGCGGGACGTGAGGGTGGTTGCATCAAGCGACTTCTCTCACTATGTGTCAGAGACCCGTGCGAAGGAGAACGACCTCTACGCGATCGAACCCCTTGAAAGGCTTGATACCGGAGAGTTCTACCGGCGCATCGGGCAACGGAATGTCTCTGCCTGCGGGTACGGCCCGATCGCGGCCATGGTAGCGGCGTGCCGGACCCTGGGGGCAACGAAGGGCAGGCTCATTCGCTACACGACAAGCGGGGAGGTCACCGGTGACCACCTTGAGGTCGTGGGGTACGCAGCCATTGCGGTGATCTAGGTTGGCAACGTGGAGTGCGCCGGGCAAGGTCTTTCTGTTCGGTGAACATGCAGTGGTATACGGAAAACCCGGCATCGCGATGGCAATCAAGCCCCGGGTCTTTGTGACCGTGCGCAGGAGCAAACACTCCCACTCCGTCAGCTCGCCCTATATCCAGAACTGCTTTGCGGATATGGGAGTCACCGGGAGCGTGTACATCAAATCCCAGTTCCCGAGTTCCTCGGGCCTTGGGTCATCGGCAGCGGTCACGGTTGCAACGCTCTGCGCCATCAACGATGAGTTCGGCCTTGAAAAGACACGGGAAGATATCGCCAATATGGCGTTTGCGATCGAAAAGAAGGTGCAGAAGGGGAGGGCGAGCCCCACCGATACGGCGGTTTCCTCGTATGGGGGAATCGTGCTCATTACCGGCACATCGCGCCGCCGCCTGCCGCCGCAGAACCTCCACATCGTGATTGGCGACACGCTGGTCTCCCACAACACCTCCCAGATGGTGGAGCAGGTGAGCGAGCTAAAAAAAAAGCACCCGGAGATTGTCAGCCACCTGCTCGATGCGATCGAGGGTGTCAGCCTCAATGCAATCCACCACTTCGACAACCCGGAGGAGCTGGGCTTCTACATGGATATGAACCATGCACTTCTGGATGCTCTGGGGGTGGGCCACCCTGCACTGTCACGGCTCGTGCTTGCCGCACGGGCTGCCGGGGCGTTTGGTGCCAAGCTGACCGGTGCAGGAGGCGGGGGATGCATGGTCGCTCTCTGCCCAAAAGGCCTCAAGCACCGCGTCGCAAAGGCAATCGAGGCGTGCAATGCACGGACGATCGTCACGGGCATCGATACCGAGGGCGCACGCAGGGAGAAGTATGTCTGATCGCATGATGCTCAAAATCGGGGGGAGCGTCATCACTGACAAGGGTGGCGACTGCGCAATCAACCACGAAAGCCTTGCATCAATTGCCGCCGCTGTTGCAGCCGGCAGGGGGACAGGACTGGTCATCGTCCACGGCGCCGGTTCCTGCGGGCACCCCGAAGCAAAACGGTACCGGATCGAACACGGTGTCACGGAAGGCCATGCCGAAGGGATCGCAATCACCCACCATGCGGTATCGCGGCTGAACCGCGAGGTTGTTGCTGCGCTGCGCAAAGAAGGGACAGAAGCTCTGGGAGTCCACCCCCTCCATGTTGCGTTTTCCGATAAAGGCAGGATCATTGCGTTTGAATCCCTGCACCTCAAAAAGATGCTTGCACTCGGGATGGTCCCGGTGATCCACGGTGACGTGGTGATGGATCGTTCCTTTGGTGCGTCTATTGTATCAGGCGACCAGCTGGTGCGGCACCTCGCACCCCTGCTCGGGATAGACCGCGTGGGGCTCGCCACCGATGTACCGGGAGTGCTGAATAGGGGGATGGTAGTGTCGGTCATTACACCGGCATCGACAGATGCCCTCCAGATCGGCAGCTCAACCTATACCGATGTCACCGGTGGAATGAAGGGAAAGATCAATGAATTGCTCGACCTTGCGCGTGCGGGAGTCGGGTCTGAAATATTTCATGTCTCCCGCATTCCCGATTTCCTTGCGGGAAGGGACTGCGGCGGGACGAAAGTAAGCATGAAAGGGGAGGAATAGATCATGGGGGACAAGAAGCGTTTTACATCGTCGCGGAAGCTCGACCACCTTGTAATCTGTGCAGAGGAAGATATCGAGCGCGGCGAAGCCGGTTTTTCTGATATACGGTTCGTTCACAACGCGCTGCCGGAGTGTGATATGGCGGCAATTGACCGGCGCACGCGATTTTTGTCCCATACATTCACCTCCCCCCTTTTCATCTCGGCAATGACGGGCGGGCACCCCGAAACCAAAGCAGTGAATGCCCGCCTTGCACGGGCAGCGGAACACTACGGGATCGGGATGGGCGTCGGTTCGCAGCGGGCTGCCCTGGAAAACCCTGCCCTCGCTGATACATTCTCAGTTGCGCGGGACGAGGCGCCACACGCGTTTCTGGTGGCAAACCTTGGTGCCGTGCAGCTCCGTGATCACGGGGTCGGGTGGGCTGAACAGGCTGTAGAGATGATCAACGCTGACGCAATCGCAATCCACCTCAACTTCCTGCAGGAAGCGATCCAGCCGGAAGGAGATCGCAACGCGGCCGGTTGTCTCGAAGCGATACGGGCGCTCTGTCAGGAATTAAAGACGCCGGTCATTGTGAAAGAGACCGGGTGCGGCATATCAGCGGAGACTGCACGGAAGTGCTGGGGTGCGGGGGTCGCAGCGATTGATATCAGCGGAGCCGGTGGCACATCATGGGCGGCGGTGGAGAGCGTAAGGGCACAGAAAAGCAAGAACCCGAATGACAGGTACAGGAAGGTGCTGGGTGATGACTTTGCTGACTGGGGGATTCCCACGATCGTGAGCCTCTGCGAGGTGCTTGAATCGGGGAGACCGGTGATTGCCTCAGGCGGCATACGCACCGGCCTTGATATGGCAAAGGTGCTCGCGCTTGGCGCTGATCTGTGTGGCATGGCGCTCCCGCTTCTCCCCCCTTCGCTCGAAAGCGATGAGGCGCTGGAGCGGACGATTGATGCGATCCACCGGCAGCTTGACGTGACAATGTTCCTCACCGGTTCGGCACGGATTTCCGACCTTAAAAAGGCAAGGATTTTTATCACCGGAAGGACCCGGCAGATGATAAAAAAGGGCAATCCGGCGGGCATCCGGAAATGACTTTTTAAAAATTTATTTACATCAAACAAAAACAACAGAACAGGAGACAGTACATGGATATAGAAATTATCGCAGTGGGCGGGTACGATGAAGTCGGGCGGAATATGACTGCCGTACGCTGCGGAAAGGAAATTGTCATCTTTGACATGGGACTCCGCCTCGATCAGGTAATGATCCACGAGGACGCGGAGATTGAGAATATGCATTCCCTTGACCTGATCAAGATCAAGGCAATACCCGACGACACGATGATGAACGCGGTCGAGGGCACCGTGAAGGCGATTGTCTGCACACACGGGCATCTGGATCATATCGGGGCGATCCCCAAACTGGCGCACCGGTACAACGCTCCGATCATATCCACACCTTACACCACTGAGCTGATCCGGCAGCAGATATCCGGCGAACAGAAATTCGGCGTGAACAACAAGCTCTTTGCGCTGAAACCAGGGCAGCGGTACACACTCTCCCAGACACTTGTTCTGGAGTTTGTCCGGATGCAGCACTCGATCATCGACACGGTGGTCGCCGTGCTGCATACCCCGCATGGCGCGATTGTGTATGCCCTGGACTTCAAGCTGGACCGGACGCCTGTTATCGGCGATCCGCCGGACTTTGCGCGGCTCCGCCAGATTGGTAAAGAGGGAGTCGTGGCGCTGATTGTCGAGTGTACGAATATCGACCGTTCGGGCAGGTGCCCCAGCGAGCGGATCGCCCGCAACCTTGTCCGCGACACCATCACCAGTTACGAGGACGACA
Organism: uncultured Methanomicrobiales archaeon; assembly: GCA_903900025.1. Classification (GTDB taxonomy): domain Archaea; phylum Halobacteriota; class Methanomicrobia; order Methanomicrobiales; family Methanospirillaceae; genus MVRE01. The sequence continues at coordinate 4,991 of CAIULN010000011.1, forward strand.
AGAACGCAATCCTCGTCTCCACGTTCTCATCCCATATCTCGCGCGTGAAAACAATCGCCGAATGTGCCCACGAGATCGGGAGAAAACCGGTGCTGCTCGGGCGCTCGATGGAGCGGTACTCGGTGACCGCCGAACAGATGAAACTCGTCTCGTTCCCGTCAACGACCAGCGTCTTTGGCAACCGGCGCACTGTTGACCGGATGATGCGCCGGATGATGAAGGAGGGCAAGGAGAAGTTCCTGCCGATTGTCACCGGGCACCAGGGTGAACCCGGCTCGATCCTCACCCGCTTATCAACAGGAGATACGCCCTACCAGTTCGCCAAGGGAGACAAGGTGATCTTCTCTGCAACGGTGATCCCCAACCCGATGAATTTCGGGCAGCGGTATATGATCGAAGCACACCTTAACCTTGCAGGAGTCCGCATTTTCGAGGATTTACACGTCAGCGGCCACGCCTACCGTGAAGACCATTACGAGATGGTTCAGCTGCTGAACCCGCAGCACATCATCCCCGCCCACGGGAACATGAAGATGACCGCGAGCTATGCGGACTTTGTGACTGAAATGGGATATACACTCCATTCCAACCTGCATATCGTGCGCAACGGGCAGCGGGTAATAATTAATTAGGGCGGGACTGTGATGTCGGAACTTTCACTGTACCTCGAATCGGTCGGAAAGCACACAGACAGCCTGATCGACAGGTATTTTGTAGACTCGGTCGGCGAACTGAACAAGGCGAGCGCCCACCTCCTCGCCGCGGGCGGGAAGCGTCTGCGCCCTGCCATGGTCATGCTTGCAGCAGATGCAGTGAACCCGCAAAGTTCAGCGGATATACTACCGGCAGCGCTTGCACTCGAGCTCATCCACACCTTCACGCTGATCCATGACGATATCATGGATGATGACACGCTGCGCCGAGGCGTTCAGACAGTGCACACGAAATGGGACCTGCCGACCGGCATCCTAGCCGGGGATGTCCTCTATGCCCGCGCCTTTGAGTTCCTCTGCCTGTCAAAAGCAGATGACAAGGCAAAGGTCCGGGCGGTATCCATGCTTGCCCGCGCCTGTGCCGAGATCTGCGCCGGGCAGCACATGGACATGTCGTTTGAGCACCGGACTGATGTCGATGAATATGAGTACCTCGAGATGGTGAAGAAGAAGACCGGCATCCTGTACGCGGCAGCGGCGGGTATCGGCGGGATCCTGGGCGGGGGCAAGGCCCAGCAGGTGAAAGCCCTCTATAATTTCGGCTTTTCGACCGGTATTGCGTTCCAGATCCAGGACGACCTCATCGACCTCCTCACGCCACCCGAGGAAAGCGGAAAAGACCGGGCTTCTGATATCAGGGAAGGGAAACAGACGCTGATCATGATCAAGGCACGGGAGAAGGGGATCGACCTCACAAAATACCGGCACAACCTCACTGACGCTGACATCGACGGGGTGATCAGGGAGCTTGATGATGCCGGTGTGATCGCCGCCGTGAAAAAGAAGGCAGGGGACCTTGTGGCAGACAGCAACATACACCTCTCC
>CAIULN010000012.1 GCA_903900025.1 uncultured Methanomicrobiales archaeon
CAGATAGCATTCATCCGGGGGGACTGCAAAGTTGTCCAGCGCCTTTCCGATCTCGGGCTTACGCTCGGGACAATCGTATCCCTTATGCGAAAGACCCCCATGGACGGACCTGTGGAGATCCTGGTGAGAAGGACCAAACTTGCTATCGATCACGCGATTGCTGAGAATATCTTTATCGAATCGCCTATTGCGGGTTAACCATGAGCGGCTGCGGAGAATGTAAAGGCTGCTCAAAAGGTAAAGAGTCCGGCATAAAGAATGCGGACTACACCATTGCCCTTGCCGGCAATGCCAATGTCGGCAAGAGCGCGATCTTCAACCAGCTGACCGGTGTTGACCAGATCATCGGCAACTGGCCGGGAAAGACCGTCGAGCGGGCAGAGGGACTCCTGCTGCACAGTGGGAAAAGGATCCGGGTTATCGATCTGCCCGGTATCTACTCCTTTTCTACCTACTCGATGGAGGAACTGGTCTCGCGGGATTTCATCGCGCTCGAACACCCGGACGCGGTGATCAACGTCATCGATGCCTCAGCGCTGGAACGCAATCTCTTCTTCACGATCCAGCTCCTGGAACTGGCACCACCGCTGCTGATAGCGGTCAACCAGATCGATCTGGCCGAAAAGAAAGGAATTACGATCGATACAAAGAAACTCTCCACACTGCTCGGCGTCCCGGTTGTCCCGACGGTTGCTATCAGGGGCAAAGGAATCCCGGCCCTCACTGACGCAATCACGGGTCTCATGCAGGACCACCCGGTTCCTCCGGTCCTCCGCTATGGTAGAGAAGTGGAAGAGCGGATTGTAAAAATTATCTCCCTGCTGGATACGGTAACAACACAGTACCCCGTACGCTGGACCGCGATCAAACTGCTCGAACGCGATCCGGCAATCATGCAGATTGTAAGCGAACAGGACCCGGGCATCGTTGAAAACGCGGGATTGCTCGCGGATGAGATCGAATCCATCCACGGGGAACCGGTCTGCGTTGTCATGAGCGCGGAGCGGTACCAGATTGCAGACCGGATTGCGGCTGAAGCGATCATCATGCGGACACCGGGCGAGGGACCGCAGAAAAAGAGCCTGACCGACACGCTCGACCAGATTGTCCTCCACCCGATCCTCGGGTACCTCGCGGTCATCGCTGTAATTGGCGGGCTGCTTGTCTGGACATTTTTGATCGGAGCACAGGTCTCAACGTTCCTTGCCAATTTCCTGTCGCAGTTCGAACAGTACGAGCCGGTAATTTCGGCCCCGCTCACGGACGTCCTCTGGAACGGAGCCTTCACGGGTTTTGTCGCGGGAGTGACGCTGATCATCCCGTACGTGTTGCCGTTCTACATCCTGCTTGCCGTCATCGAGGACTCCGGCTACCTCACCCGCATATCGGTGATGCTCGATCGCGGCATGCACAAGCTGGGGTTGCACGGCAAGGCGATCATCCCCCTGATCCTTGGGTATGGGTGCAATGTCCCGGCAGTCTACTCGTGCCGGATCATGGAAACACCAAAGCAGAAGACTCTTGCCGCATTCTTAGTGACGCTTGTCCCCTGCACAGCACGGACGGTGGTCATCCTGGGTCTGGTCGCAGCGTTCGTCAACATCTGGTGGGCGCTCGCACTTTACGCATTTGATATTCTCCTGATCCTCATTGTCGGGAGAATTGCGTTCAAGGCGGTGCCGGGCGAATCAGCAGGGTTGATAATGGAGATGCCGGATTACCACGTCCCCTCCCTGTCAGTTGTCCTGAAGCAGACGTGGGCCCGGACAAAGTCACTCGTCTGGATCGTCTTCCCGGCGTATATCATCGGGAGTGCATTGATCCAGGCATTCTACGCGGCAGGACTCCTGAATCCGGTGAATGACATGCTCGCACCCGTGACCGTCATCTGGCTCGGACTTCCGGCGGTTATCGGGATTACGCTGATCTTCGGGATCGTGAGAAAGGAACTGACAATCCTCACCCTCGCGGTGATCTTCGGCACAACAAATTTTGCGGCAATCATGTCTCCGGTCCAGCTGATTGTCCTTGCACTGGTCTCGATGCTTTATATCCCCTGCTTCTCGGTAATTCTGGTTCTCGCATCGGAGTTCGGCTGGAAAAAAGCGCTCGCGATCTCCGCAGCCGAGATCATCATGGCGATCGCCATTGGCGGGATAGCGTTCCGGGTGCTGAGCCTGATAATGTGATTCAGGTCCGAAATTTTTTTGCAGATCGCCGCCCCGCTCCGCACGCTTCGTACAGCTCCGCCGTGCTTATCGTTGTCTCTGCCGGGTTTATTCTCGCTGCACGGGTCATCCAGAAAAGGAATCTGGTAAAGGGGATGTGAGCTGAGCGGGACAGGGTGGACAGAGAGAGGTGCACCTGACCGGAGATCCAAGTGAAGATATTGTTGGCCTTACGGTGTTTTTTTGGCCAGCTCTTCCATCAGTTCCACCGTGATATTCTGAATTTCCAGGAGTCTTTGCCCCTGGCCCGTCAGAATATGATCAATTTTCTTATGGAGCCGGTGAATTTCGAGTTCCGTATGGATGTTCACCTGGTAATCACGTTCGGCATGGAGATGGTCTCTCATCGCCTGCCGGTTCTGGCTCATGATAATGACGGGAGCCTGGAGTGCGGCAAGGGCCGAAAGGACAAGGTTGAGCAGGATATAGGGATACGGGTCGAATGGCCTGGCTAGTAAAATAAAGGTGTTCAGGGCGACCCAGAAAAAAAGTATGCCGACAAACACCGCAATAAATGTCCAGCTGCCGGCAAAACCGGCGATTTTGTCGGAAAGGTGTTCGCCAAAGGTCAGATCCTTCTCAAATTCGACATTGATATTTTCGGGGAGATGGTCTTCTTCTTTTCACGCCATGGTTGAGAGTCTCTTTGAGCGAGGCATACTCATTGTTCTCCTTCTTTAGAACATCCCGGACATAATCGATCCTGAACCGGTTGAGGTCAGCATGACAGATGTACCCTTCGGGTGACCACGCCGGATGTTCCTTTGTGATTACATCAACGATCGATGCACGAACCAGCTCCGCAGGCACAAGGTCAAATTTCCTCTTGTGTTCCCCGCAAATCCGGCAGGGAAATGTTTCCAGATCAGCCATCCCCTTTTCCTCTTCCCACCATCTATGGATCTGCGATCAATATATAGGGAAAGGAGCGATCAGGAACACACCATTGGTGCATGGCCACCTGGTGTGGGCGTACCTGGCCGGTCATCGCAATTGCGTTGCAGGGGCCGCCGGGTTTTGGGGGGTCGGGCCGACGCGGTCGGGTCTTTAAAAAGACTTATATTTGCCCGCTGACATATACCCCACCAACGGGGATTGTATAATACCTGCCGTATCTGCGGGCACCGGAGAGACAGAGTCAAGGGCGACTTTTTGATCGGGAGACCGGGCCCGGTTACCGGCCTGCGGGGTGGACGCAGGATGTGACCGGTCCTGCACCCAACCGGCCGACCGGTATTCCATCCCGGAACCCGACGGCACCGCAACCAGCCCGGACGGTGGCCGGTTGAGAGAGCAGACAACGTGGAGCGTGAATGCTTTTGGACGAAAAAACGAAGACCGAGATCATTATTCTCACCATCGGAGTCCTTATCGGTGGGAGCCTGTACCTTACCAACTCTCTTTTCCTCTATTACACATCTATGAACAAGGACAAGGGCGACATCGCCGAGGGGCTCTATCTCGACGTTTCGTCGATCGAGGACTACCTCGTCACCGTAGACCGGGAATTCCTCGCGAACCCCGGTGATAAGTATATCTTCGTCCAGGGCACTCCGCTCTACCCGGACAACGGCCTGTACTTCGCCTACCAGCGGGACATCTCAAGGATGGACCGGAAGATCGCACTTGATACGTTCACGTTCTATAATCACCTGCTCTCGGCGGAACGGGACCGGAACATGATCTTCGAGATCCAGCGGCTGGGGGACATGCGGGAACTCACCAAGACAGAGCTGAGACGGCAGCAGATCCTGACCCAGCATGCCGCCCGGGAAGTGAACATATCGGTGAGCCTCCTGCCCTCCCTGAAAAAGGAGCTGGATGCTGCTGCCTGAGATGAATCCATCTCCGCCGTCCTGTCATGGTACGAGCCACCCCCTCCTGTCGCGTGCGGCCACGGTGATTTTTCCCTGGATCCGGAGTTTGTATCTGCAGCAGGTCTTCCGACAATGGATCCCGGCGTCGCGTTGGACATGAGGCTTTTTTAAAACGGGGGCGGGAGACAGAGGTGGCGCGGGGATTCACTATTTTTTTTGGGTCTGGAAAAAATTACACCGGTGATCCAGACGATGTATTGACATACGCAATGTCATTGTTGTACCATGTCAGGTATAACGAAGAATGGGCGATCTCCTCATTTCCCTGGAGTGGATACAGGTGGAGATCTATTTTGACGGGTTTTTTATTCTGCTGTTGATCATTTCCGGAATATGTCCAGTAAATGTCCCGTGAAGTATCATCATACACAGGATTTCCCAAAATTATTACTTCGGAGGTTGTTGGCATGACCCTGATGAAATAGCCATAATCTGCAGACCAGGTGTGCCTGCTTTCCAGTAACTCACGGCCGGATACATTCGTGATCTCCAGCCGCAGTCCTTGTGCCGATGAGACAGACGGGGAGAAATACTGCTGGTCTGCCCGGATTTTGATATTTTCGGAAAAAGTATCCGCAGTATCAGAGAACCGGGAGATTGCCAGGGGGACAAGGACAAGAAATCCGATCAGCAGGAGGGCGAATACAACCGTACCCAGCCGGGGGAATTTTTCCATTCCCGGGATTATCCCGATAATTTTTTTCCCGATATTCCACCCCAGAAATGAAAAGATGAGGAGCGGAATACAGGTAAGCCCGATAACTGCCGCAAACAGCCAGGAATATTTATTCGGGATCAGGGGCATTAACAGGATGAAAAACAGCGTTAAGCCAACCCACATCGGCACCAGAACAAAGAGCAGGATGGAGCGCTGGGAATCACCCTCGTACCAGGTAATGAGCGTTCTGGACCAGAGAGTAATCTTTTTTTGGACATTTTCGGTCTCCCTGCCTTGGAAGACCAGACCAAAAATTATTAAAAAACAGATCGTCAGGAACATCGCCCCGAAAAAAATGATGATGGAAAGGAACAGGGGGAGGACACTGTCCGGATCGGTAATCCAGGAGCTGCCAAGAATCCGTGTCCCCATGTTGGGTATCAGTGAGATCATGGTTGCAGTGATACCGATCATCGTGAAAAAACGAAAATTTTCCCATAAAAAATGCCGGATCGTAAAGGAATTTTTTAACCCTTTTTTACAGGAGGGGCAGAAAAGATCAGCAGAGGACAGTTCGCTGCCGCAGTCCGGACAATTTTTCATTATCCTTTTGTGTACTACGTCTGATTAAATAAATGATGTTGTGAAAACGGGAATTTTACGTCGGATTTTTTTTAAGCCGGGATACGGTTCACGGTCAGCGTTGCCCGGCCTGCGACTTCAAGCCGGGATGCGCCGGGGTGGACACGGTGGAGAAGATAGCGTGAACGGGGGGATGCTTGCCCGGAAGGTGACCCGGGATTTAAAAAATCAGGATATGAATTTTGGTGGTTTCATCAGGGTGAACGCAATGATACTACCGGCCACTGCAAGCCCGAGCACGTAGGGGAACACCCCGATATAGGATCCCGTCGACGTCTTGATGAACCCGGCCAGCTGCGGGCCGCCAATCGCGCCGGCGCCATACGCGAGGTACACGACCCCGTAGCACCTCGGGTAGTCGCAGGTGCCAAAATACCTGCCGGTGGTTGTCGGTGCGATGGCCAGCCAGCCCCCAAGGCATCCCCAGAGTACGGCAAAGGTAAGGATGTACACCGGTGCTGTCGGGATCTGCCCCATCAGAAGTGATGCGAATGTGATCAGGATGAACGATACCATGGCAGCATTCCGGGGCGTAATTTTATCGGTGAGTGCACCAAAGACGGGACGCCCGCTGCCGTTGAAGATCGCAAAGAACCCGACGAGGAACGTGGCAAGCCCTGCCTCAATGCCCACATCGGTGCCGACCGGTTTTGCGATCGAGATTGCCATGAGGCCGGCAAGGCTGCCGATGAAGTAACAGGCCCAGAGCCCGTAGAATGCTGATGTTCTGAGCATCTGAGAGCGGGTGAATTCGCAGGATTTTTCCTCACCGGGTTTCAAAGCAGGGGGCGTCCATCCCGCCGGTACCCAGCCGGGGGCAGGGAATTTCAATGGCAGCGCAAACAGTGTCGTGAGAATAATAATCGCGATACCAAAGATCCTGAACGTGGCCATCACCCCATACGCTCCGATGAACCAGCCTGCGATATTCGCGGTAAAGAACGCGGAGAAGCCGACTCCAAGAACCGCAAGCCCGACCGCAAGGCCTCTTTTGTCAGGGAACCACCGTGCCGGAACCGCAACCAGCACACTGTATGCAATGCCCACACCGATTCCCCCGATCACTCCAAACAGTATTGAGAGCATCAGGACAGATGACGAAAAGGAAGCCAGGATCCAGCCAAGGCCATTCAGCACACACCCGAGGATTGTCACATTCCGGGGTCCGTACCTGTCGATAATCTTCCCGGTAAACGGCATGGTAATTGCAAAAAATGCAAGAACCAGTGAGAACGGCATCAGGATATCATTTGC
>CAIULN010000013.1 GCA_903900025.1 uncultured Methanomicrobiales archaeon
ATTTGACCTCATCCCTCTTGTTGGCCTGGAGCGAGATGTCGATCCGGAACGGTGCTTTCTTCCACACCTCCTCCCGGAAGTGGGTGTTCTGGTAATTTTCCGAAGTATTGAACTCAATTTCCGCGGTCGTGTCCGGCAGGATATAGAACCTGCGCCATGCCCGTTCGTTCTGCGTCCGGATCCAGAGCTCGCGGAGCACGTAAGCTGGAAAGGGAAGGGCCCGAAGGACTGCAACTTCATCCGGGAATTTTTTTTCAATGATGCAGTCATCACTGATTGCATACCGGACTTTTTTCAGCATCACCGCGACAACCGCGGCCGTGCGGTACATCAGCCCATCGAATGGTACAGCCGGATCCGTGTTTGCCAGCCAGTGGTATCCCATCCGCTCAGCGCAGATCCGTGCTTCATCGCGTATGGTTGTTGTCCGTGGTCCTCTGATCGTATTCCTCCCGGGTATATGTGCAGGAATTCACGCATCGGTTTTCAAGAAAGAATGCCGGGAAGGTAGATATGTTTTGTTGTCAGAAAGCACCCGCTTTGCATACAGCATGACCGTCCGGTTGCCCATCGCAATCTTAAAAGTCCGGCTCGCCCCGGCACAGCGGTTTGGCTAAATGCCTCCGTGCAGTTGGTGGCACTTCAAACCATCCCGGTTTTAGCGTTCGGGAAATTTTCTGAAGCTCCGGTTCTTTTGCGTGGATCCCGCACTTTTTGCACTTCCAGCCTTTCCCCGTCCCATCGCTTGTCATGCGCTTGTTACATGGAGGGCAGATTGGAGGGCGTGATGATACTGGTGTGGCAAGTTCCACAATCTTGATTTTTTCAAGATTGATACTCCCCTTCTTGAAACTCCCCACTACGATCACCACATCGTCCGGAACAAGCTGGCGCACGATCTGTCGGAAATTTTTTGTGGGCTCGTAGGCCATGCACCACAGAGAATGATCACCTTCACTGATAGTGAACGAGACGTGTCCTCCTTTGGTGGTTGATGGAGCCTCCACTACAACGCCCTGTACCCGGTACGAGAGCCCTTCTAAGATCTCACCGATCCTGCCAGCAAGAATATGCGCATCCGTTCCCTGGTTCGTGACCCAGATCTGTTCAATCCCCGGCTTCTCCGATTGGACCATCTGGCGGGCAACCATTACCCATGAGGGATTTTCACCCCGGATGCCAAACAGCACCGGGTCAGGTGTGTGCGGCACGCAGACAACAACATCGTTTGCAGTGTCCACGGTATCCCAGGTGTGCGGGAATGTTGCCTTTTCCGCATCGAACAAACTTTGCCGGTCAACTTCGCGAGGAGTACCCCAGTGTTCCGTTTGCCGGTACACAAGGATTTCAGAAGTGCGATCCTCAAGCACGCTTGCGACTGCAGCAGTAGCGCCAATCAAACCGCGCTTGTTTTTGTACCCGTGGTATAGGGCTCCAGCCGCTCTGAGAAGTTCGATTGCCTCGTCGATCCGGCAGAAATCCGTTACTGCCTTTGTATAAAATGCCGGGTCCGGTCGCGTATCGACAACAACAACCCCGGGATTGGTATTCTCACAGGAGAAATCAGCAAGCTCCTCAACGATTGCGCACGCGATCGCAAATGCATGGTCGCTATCTCCTGCAACATCGAGCGCGATCGCTGCATTGCCCCGTGTCTTGAAGGTAACATTCGGGTTGAGCCGGACGAGCCGTGCCTCGTGTATTCTCATACCTTCATGGATCAAGCGGCGTGCAAGGACTGCACCGAGGTACGTCGTGCACATCCCCTGAGGTGAGTCCGTGTCATCAATCCCGATGAGCATATCTATATTAATATACCCTCAGGCTATATCCATTCTTTACGACAATGTCTCAGGATCGCCAGCTCCAGCTGGTCACCAGTGTAATGATCACAGCAGGTTTCGGTGTCTCCGAACGATTCTCCATCCGTCCACGGAGCTTTGACCTTATCGCCCGTAATAATGGGACTCTGCTTGTCATTAAAGTGGTATCCCATATCGACAGCGTCAGCGAAGAGGTGGCATTTGACCTTGAAGTGATCTCGCGTCATCTTGGGGGAGTCCCCCTGATTGTAGGTGAGCGAGCCCGTGACGCAGAGCTGGAGCGCGGGGCGGTCTATGTCCGGTACGGTATCTTTGCGATTAGTCCCTCAACACTCTACGACTATTTTGTTGAGATGATTCCCCCCCTTGTTTATGCATCTCCCGGGGGACTGTACGTGAACATCGATGGCGAAGTGCTCCGCGATCTTCGCGAGAAACGCAGTATGTCGCTAGGGGATCTCGGGCAGGTGCTTGGTGTATCGCGACGCACGATCAGTAAATATGAGAGTGGTATGGGTACTACGCTTGATGTGGCGATTCGCATCGAGGAATTTTTTAATACCGGTGTCGTAAAATCCATTAATCTTATCCTTCACGAACCACCCAAAGTGATGGAGGTGGAGCAGCGGGACGAAGGGATGGGCAAGCAGACACCGATGGAGTTTTTTAAACAGATCGGCATGCAGCTGCACACGCTCCATGGCGCCCCGTTCCAAGCGCTTCTTACCTTTGAGAAGCATACAATTCTCACCGGATACGGTCCAGCGGACAAAGTCATTAAACGCGCCGCTCTTATTGGAAATCTCTCGCAGATCGCAAAGAAGCATGCGATGTGTGTTATCACCGATCATTATAAGCAGAAAAAGATAGGAAAAACACTCGTCATTGGTGAGGATCGCCTCCACCGGATAAC
>CAIULN010000014.1 GCA_903900025.1 uncultured Methanomicrobiales archaeon
GCGGATTTCATCGTGACAGAGTCCCAGTTCAGCATGCAGGACGGGTGGACCCTGCCGTTGAGATCGATCGCGGCAACAACATGATCCCCGGTCTCTGCGGTATGGCTGTAGATGACCGAATCGAGCCGGGCGTGGCCAAGGATGGCGACATCGATCACGCTGTACGGGGTATCGGGATGGAGGTGCCCTCCGACAATGGGGACCCCGAACTGGAGCGATGCGTCATGCATCCCTTTCACCACCATCTCCTGGATGGATGTGTCTTTTGGTATCGAGAAAACATCGACCATGGCGATCGGTCGTCCGCCCATGGCAGCGATGTCGTGGATGTTGACCAGCACCGAACAGTACCCCGCCCAGTACGGGTCAGCTTCCATCAGCCGGCTCCAGATCCCGTCCGCAGCAAGCAGCAGCGCCTCACCATTGTGCTCGATGACGGCAGCATCCTCACCGAATGCGGCAATGACATGAGGGGCATCGATCTTTAAGGCATTCACCATCTCGCCGATGGCATGCTTCCTTTTTACGCCCTCGTATTCCCTGACCGCCTTTGCGACGGTCTCTGTTGAGCAGCTTTTTTCCACGACATCACCCGCATACCCGGCATTGTGCACGATTACGTGTATGGTATTGGAGGCTCATCAGACATAATTTATTTGATATCGAGTCAACGTGTTGATATGGACTGGGCTGAGAAATACCGCCCGCTGCGCCTTGCTGATATTGTCGGCAACAATGGTGCGGTCCGGCAGGTCGCACAATGGGCGCGGGGCTGGACAAGGCAGGTAAAACCGCTGTTGATCTACGGGAAGCCCGGCATCGGCAAGACCTCCTGTGCCCACGCGCTCGCCCATGACATGGGCTGGGAGGCGATCGAGCTGAATGCCAGCGACCAGCGGACCGCTGCTGTGATCGAAAGGATTGCCGGTGTCGGAAGCACGACTGCAAGCCTGACAGGCGCGGCAAGGAAACTGATCATTCTCGATGAGGCAGACAATCTTCAGGGAACAGCTGACAGGGGCGGTGCCCGTGCCATCCTCGATTGTATCAAATCCACGCAGCAGCCGATGATCCTGATCGCAAACGATCTCTATGGCATCTCCCCGGAGATCAGGCTCCGTTGCGAACCCGTGCAGTTCAGGGCAATACCGGCCCGTTCGATTGCCCCCCACCTCAAGTATATCTGTGCAGCAGAGAAAATTGAGTGCTCTGACACTGCGATCCGGCAGATTGCGGAGAGCGCGGAAGGTGATGTCAGGTCTGCTGTCAACATGCTCTATGCTTCTGCTCTCGGGAGGCAGCGGCTGGATGACACGCAGGTGCACACCTCCCAGAAGGACGAACGGATCTCCATATTCTCCCTGATCGCTGCCCTTGCCCAGAATACCGCCGATGAAGACGTGCTCAGGCTCTCACGCGAAGTGGAGGATACCCCCGAGACCATTGAGCAGTGGATCGAAGGCAACATTCACCTGCTGGTGGGTGAAGCGTCAATCGGGCGTGCATACCAGCACCTCGCACGTGCCGATGAGTATCTCGGGTACACCTACCGCCGCCAGTACCATACCCTCTGGCGGTATGCAAACGCCCTGATGCTGCTTGGTGTCGCTGATATGGCGGCAGGAAAGGGGATCCATGCCCGGATCATGCCCCCTGCCCGCTGGCAGAAGATGTCAGGTGCAAAAAAACAGAAAGCGATCCGCAGTGCCCTGTTGAACAAAGTCGCGGGTATGATGCACATTCCGCAGAATTCCCTGCGTGAGGAATACCTTGGCATCTTTTCCCTGCTTGTTGAACATGATCCCGAGACCTTCACAAAATGCCTGTCGATGGATGCTGAATCGTTAAACTTCTTTCTGAACGATAAAGCGAAATCGCAGGCGATTGTAAGGAAAGTGGCCCAGGAACTAAAAGAACAGGAAAAGCAGAGGGACAAAGAGGCGGCAACAAAAGAGGTGGCGACAAAAAAGCCTCTCCCGGTGGTGCCACGGGGACAGGCAGAACCCCCGGCTGCCCAGAAAAGTCCCGAGAAGAAACAACCACCACAGAATCAGGTTACCCTTTTTGACGGTTTTTCGCGGGAGTAATACTGGTGGAGCACGACCCCGCAGTCCAGTGTCCTGCCCCCGTTCCCGTACCGTTCAAAACCGAGGTGGTAGACAAGAAGGTCAGCACCGGTGTGCCGGGCGAGGGAGATCAATGGCGGTATCATCTCAATGGCGGGGCGGATGGCATAGATGACCTCTGCCCCCGAATAGAGGCTGAAATCGGGCTCAAATACATCATCCACAAAAAAGTCCAGCCCTTCATCCGGAATTGTTTGCCTGACATCGGTACACCGTATATTTTTCCCGGCATCGCGGATAACCCGGGCGGCGACGGTATTTGTACCGATGCCCACTTCAATGGCCGAGGTATACCGGGATGCAATATAGGTCCCGATGCACGTCTCAATATGTTTATGCCCGCCCATCCCAACAGATCATAGCGATGCATATCCATATTTTTTGGGATTCCCTTGCTCCGGCAGGGCTCCAGGTGCCGGTTGCGCGCACCATTTCTGCCATCACCGGCGTGCGGGCAACCATCGGCGAAAACCCGGTGCGCATGATGGGATATGACCAGGCACGAAAGCAGATCAATGCCCCGGCACTGCTCGACGGCATTCATGCGTATAAACGCCGCCAGCATCTGACCGATCCTGTCCTCCTCGTCGTATCCCAGGACCTGTTCAGGGACGGCCATTCTTTTGTATTCGGGCTTGCCCGCGAATCGGTCGGAGCAGCGGTGGTATCGGTGGCCCGGCTGAAAAACCAGTACTACGGCAAGCCGGACCGCGATGACGACCTGGTTGACCGTCTCATAAAAGAAGGGGCGCATGAGATCGGGCACCTGTTTGGGCTTGGCCACTGCATGGTCCCGGAGTGCATCATGTTCAGGCCTGACACGCTCGACGAACTTGACCGCAAGAAAAAGATGTTCTGCGATGAGTGCAGGGTACATCTGGACCGTAACAAACACTAAAAAACAACGATAGGGCGTCTGCTGTGTATCGTTTGTGCCCAAAGCGAGCGGCTCATCATGCCATCTGCCCGGGCATCCGTGTCTGGTTTTTTGCACCTGCCGGCTTGCATCCGCCAAAAAAGGGGTTTTTTCCGGATCCTAGATCGGCGGTTCCGGCATCTTCGTTGTTATATAGTAGGCATGGAATGCCAGCAGCAGGTAAATCGGGAAGAGTGTTTCATAGGCGTTGGTATCTCCCCATAATTTGAAGATCCAGATCGTAGCAGCAATATCGACCTCGTAGATCATGAGACCCCACCATTTTCCAATATACGCGTACCCCATACCAGGGATCATGAAATTTAAAACACCGGCAATCAGCGGATTTTTTGTCATCTTCGGGCGCCGGGAAAGGCCCCGTGGCAGGTGCAGCAGTCTGATCCCGCACCTTGGTGAAGAGAGCACGGCTTTCCACCGCACCTCGGAATTCGCGTCTCCCAGCGAACGGATCAGCAGTGGGGTAGCATCCGGATCACCGATCTCACCAAGGATTTCAATGGCCTTCTGCCGGACATTGCTGTCCCGGTCATTGAGAATATGGGAGAGGGCAGGGATCGCGGATTTCCCGATCAGTTCCACTGCTTTCCATTCCTGCATGCCGGCAAAATAGAATGCCTTTTGTTCGTCATCTGCAGGTTTCCACCCGATCTTCGTGAGAGCGAATGCGGCGCCGTAACGGACATATTTGTCGTGATCTTTCAGGGCGTGGACCAGGGGTTCGATCGCCTGGGGGTCACCTATCTCGCCCAGGGCAATTGCAGCTTCCCACCGCACCTCGCTGCTCTTGTCTTTGAGCGTCTTAATCAGGGCGGGGACGGCCCGGGGGTCCTTTATCTCGGTGAGGGCTTCGATGATGCCAAGGAGGATGTTCTTGTCTTTTTTCTTTAATGCCAAAAGGAGCTTATCCGTCGCCTCAGTACCGAGCGAACCGAGTATGGTTGCGATCCGGGACTGAACATCAATATCGTTATACTGGAGGGCTTTGACCAGACCTGCAATATCTTTTCGTGCTGCCAGTCCTTCAATATCCGGCTTTTTCCGGCTCATCAGGGTAAAAAAATTCATTGTGAACTCACCCCGCCATCTCCGACTCGCGTTTTACCATGAAGTAGGTCTGCGTGGCGAACAGTGCTGTGACGGGATAGAAAATGAGAAACGGTATGAACGGCCCGAGTTCCAGTTGCGCGAGTGTCAGCAGCATCATGTACGTCTCGAGGATCATAACTCCCCACCATTTCCCCACGTAATCATACCCAATACCCAGAAAGAAAAAATTCAGGACTGTGGCACCGATTACACTGGGTCCGGTCCGCTGCCGTTTTGAAATCTGCAGGGGCAGATAGCTGGTCGGCACCCCGCACTGTCTGGATGAGAGCACGGCGCGCCACCGGACATCCCCGTCCGGGTCCCGCAATACCTGTTCACAGGATTTTTTCGCTTCAACGCCCCCGATGGAGCCAAGGATCTCAATAATCTGAGCCCGTATGGCGGGATGCCGTTCCTTGAGCAGGTCAATCAGCGGCCCGGTTGCGGATGTTCCCAGTTTTTTTATTGCATCCCAGTCCTGCAGAGCAATATAATAAAATGCCCGATCCTGGTCCGTTTCCGCTGACCATCCGACCTGTTCGAGTGCTTTTGCCGCCCCATACCGGACATAGCGGTTATCATCCCTGAGCGCGCTGCGAAGAGCAGGAGTAACGGTCGGGTCCCCGATCTCCCCCAGCGCAAGCGCGGCCGCCCAGCGGAGCTCGTTGGTTTCATGCGATGCAAGGAGGGCTGCGAGCACCTCGATCGCGCGGGGATCCCGGATGGCGCCAAGCGCCTCGATCGCCCCGAGGCGTGTGTTGATGTCGGGGTAGCCAAGGACATTGATTATTGGCAGCGTTGCGTCTGCCCCCATCGTTCCCAGTGCACGTGCAGCATGCCACTGGACATCAAAATCCCTGTGATCGAGTGACACGATCAGGCCCCTGATATCACGGGCCTGCGTTAATGCACGGATATCCGGCTTTCCCCTGGCAAGAAACCGTCCCAACGACATTTCGGGCTCCTTCCCTCCTTCAATCAATATGGCATCCGGTCATTATTGTAATTAATGGACGATGATACCCATCCTTACGAATCTTCGTTACATGTCAGGATGGACTGTGGGTTATGAATTCCCGGAGGAATTCCCCCCGCTCTCAAAAAAACGGAACTTTTTATATCTCAGGGTGATATGCACTGTCTGGAATACCATGCGATGTTCTGCGATTACGGGGACGCAGTTCTCCCTCCATGACCTTGCCGGTCACCCGGAATGCAATGCCCGCCTTGAAACGGCGTGCAGCGGGCTTGATCCCGGCTGTCCGGTACACCCGCCTGCGGCATGTTCAATCGGGGATGTGGAACGGGTCCACTCGCGCATGTACATCGACATGCTGCGGGAGCGGTGCGAGACAACAGCAACGGTGAATTATCTCGATCCCGACACCTACATCACCCGTTACTCCTTTGACGTTGCGACCCTTGCAGCCGGCAGTGCAATTGCCGCTGTCGACCGGGCGCTTTCCGGCGAACACTGCTTTGCCCTTGTCCGCCCGCCCGGGCACCATGCGGAGCACAGCCGCGCGATGGGCTTCTGCCTGCTGAACAATGCTGCTGTTGCGGCGGCCTACGCCCTGAAAAATGTCGACCGCATCGCGATTGTGGACTGGGACTATCATCACGGCAACGGGACACAGGCCATGTTCTATACCAGCAACCGGGTGCTGTACTGCTCTGTCCACCAGCATGATGCATTCCCCTATACCGGAAGTGTTCAGGAGACCGGACGCGGGGATGGGGCGGGATTCACCATCAATGCACCGCTCCACGCCGGATCAGCCATCGCCGATTACACCGCGGTATTTTCAGAGGTTTTCGTCCCGGCCATTGCCCGGTTTGGGCCTGATGCGATCATCGTTTCTGCAGGGCAGGATATCCTGTTCGATGATCCGCTGGGGATGATGGCGATACGGCCGGAAGATCTTGAAATTCTTGCCCGGATGCTGACGGAAACCGGAACCCCGCTTGCCCTTGTGCTTGAAGGCGGCTACGGCCCCTCTCACGGTGAAGCAGTCGCCGGTATCTTCCGGGGGCTGGAACCGGGACGGAAAAACGGGACAGAAATCAAAGAAGAACCCCGGCGGAGTACTGCCGGTACGGTAGCGCTGCTGAAAAAAATCCACGGGCTCGACTAGGTTATCCGGGGGACGGGAGGACGTCGATCTCCATCATACTGACCTTCTCATGGACCTTTTTTGTCTGGATGATAGGCCAGAGCTGGTAGAGCAGCACCGTTATGGGTTCCCACATGGCAACCCAGCCGATGATCAGGAGTGCATCGGCAAAGAACTGGGCGAGAAACTGGTCGCTTAGGTGGGATACCATCTGCCGGGCAATCAGGGCGATTGCAAGGAACGTGAGCCCGATGATCAGGCTGAACCTCCCGTACCTGAAGTGGCGCCGGAAATTCCGTTCTGCAACCATCGTCCTGTACCGGAAATGGTTGTGGATCGCAAAGCCGAGTGTCTTTGCCCCCTCGCTCTCCGCGAGTTCGGGGGGCAGGTAGATGACCAGTCTGAATTGCGTTTTTGCGGGAAAATCCTTGATGGTGTCGATGATGTACTTCTCTGCATCGATATCCAGCTCTTTTTCATGGAACGGGGCGGGATCAAATGAGTTGTAGAGCTGCATGATGGAGGAGAGCTTGACCTCGATTAAGACCTTGCCGTCCACCTTTTTGTAGAGCGATTCGATATCGGCCATTCTGCCCACCGTTCCTGATGATCAGGTAAAGCCGTAAAGCCGATAAACCTGTCTTTGACCTGCCGTGGTCAACTGCCCGGTGCCTGTGCACAAGTGCAGGCACATGCTGGTTATGATCGTGAACGAGGGAAAAAAATGGCGGGGATATTTTTATTGCCCGCTCGTCTGTTGTTTGATGTTTGCGATCGCTTCCTTTATAATTTCCTGCTGGTCCTGTCGTTCAATGCGGTAGAGCTGCCGGAGCGGGGCGAGTGCCCGGGGGTCCCCGATGGAGCCCAACGCCCATGCCACTTTTACTCTCACCCGTGCATCCTCGTCAAAAAGTGCATCGATGAGCGGGTCTGTGCCGCGGGAATCCTTCAGCCTTCCGAGTGAGTCAGCGGCTTTCCAGCGGTTGCCGGGATTTTCATCCGAAAGCATCCGGAGGTAATGCGCCAGCCGCTTTTCGGATTCTTCTGTAGTCGTACTGTCACCACCATCCAAACGTGAGGACGTTTCAGGATCCTTTTCTTCCATCAATCCATCATCCCCTGCTGCAGGGTAGGGGGTGCGAGGAGGATACACAAAAAATTCCCCGAATCATCATTCCTTCTCCATTCCATGGATGATCCCCCTTCGTAACGGATCGACCTTCCCCCTTATTCAGATCTTCTTCACATCAGCCGGAGAACAAGATCAGGGACGGGTATCATCATGGCAGCTGCCTGTGTCGTGGGCGCCTGCAGATCCGGCGCGACGGGGGCCGGAACCGGCTGATCCCGGCACGACCAGAGTTCGGGTGATCGAACCTCCCTGGATACAGGAGGCATCCACCTTCACGCTGTTTCCTGCCTGTACCTGCAGGGGATAGGAATAGGCAAATGTTGTTGCAGAGGGCTGGCTGGTGTAGGGGATTGTTTTCACCGTCTGCCCGTCAACACTGACCTGAACCTCCCTGACATAATGCGTTGCCGGATCATCAACCTGGTGCGTTATGGTCACCACGAATTCGCCTGCTGTCTCATTGTAGGCAAGCGACATGCCGGCTGGTGAATGGGCACCTGCCGGGACAACAAAAAGGCAGAGTGCGATGATCAGCGATACTGCTCCAAGCGCAGTGAGGCGTCCGATACCGGAACAGGAAAGGCAGGAAAAACTTCCATGCATGGCAGTTCTCACGATGGAAAGATGAATTCCTGAAGGCTTAAAGAGGATAGTCAATCCATGGAGAGGGAACGTTTCAGGGATGTGCTGAAATCGTTTGCCCTGCATCGGGATTGTACCGGTCTGTTGAGACGGGCGCGATGAAGTGGCAGTACAAGGTATTAAGGTACAAACGTGCTATATGCTGACACAAGAGGCAGGTTGATGAGATCGCTCATATGCTATGTTTCCGTGCACCACGGGAACACAAAAAAGGTCGCCGAAGCGATGGCACAGGAACTTGGTGCCGAATGCATACCGGTAAAGGAGTTGAAGGCAAAGGACATCGCGCCCTACGACCTGATCGGTTTTGGCTCCGGCATCTACTTCTCAAAGCACCACAGGAGCCTTCTGGATGCAATCGATACGCTCCCCCCGGCCACGGGCAAGAGGGCGTTTGTCTTCTCGACTGCCGGATTCCCGGCAGGAAAATTCATGTTCCACAGGGCACTCAAAACGAAACTGAGACAGAAGGGGTTTATTATCGCAGGGGAGTTTTCGTGCAGGGGGCTTGACACCTACAAGATCTTTGGGACGTTTGGCGGGATGAACAAGGGGCACCCGGATGAGAATGATATAAAAAAGGCACAAGAGTCTGTGAAGGGAATTGCTAAAAATCTACCCTGACGGGTAAATACGTTCAGGCATTTTTTTTACTGCATATCAGACCGGAGCCTGCCGGCTTTGCCGATATTCTCTAATTCGTGCTCATCGATCAGGATGGTGACCAGTTCCGGTCCGACTTTGAGCGTGCGCACGAGCGTATCAGTGAATTCTTTTACAATCTTTCGTTTCTGGTCGACCGACCAGCCTTTTCTCATCTTGACGATAACAACGGGCATCATGACACCTTGGGTTCCGGAAGGGTAGGATGCGGGAGTATTTAGGGACTGCGAGAGAAGAAGGAGGTAAGAGTAAAAAAACGCCCCGCCTCTCTCAGACCGAACGGAGTTTCTCACCGAACCAGGGGAGGAGGTCCTTTTTCCTGGACATCATGTTCCCCAGCCGGATTGGCTGTTCCGTAAGCGCCAGTCTCGTGAGGAGATGGCCTTCCGCTGCCGCGAAGAGCTCACTTCCGTTTTCCACAACGCTGGTGAACATCCCCATGTAGAAGTCCACGCCCTGCTGCACGCGCAGCCTTCTAAGCTCCAGTCCGATCTCATCCGCATGTTCCTGCGTAAATGTAAAAGAGGGGACCATTACCTGCGCAATAATCACCCGCCTGCCGAAGAGTTCATAGCGTTTCGTGTCCCGCGTCAGCAGATCCTCCATCGTGGCGCCGGAAAGGTTCATCCCTTTCTCCAGGAGGGCAGTCCCGAATGCGACCGGGTCAATGCCTGCGATGGGAGTGAGGTATGCCACCGCTTCCTTATCATCTGTCGTGGTCGTGGACATCCGCAGGACAAGCGTATCCGAAAGGATGCCCGCAAGGAGGATGCCTGCAAGGGCGGGTGAGGGGGTGATGCTGCCCTCGCGGTATTTCTGGGTGATGATGGTGGAGGTGGAGCCGACCGGGTCGTTTAAAAATTTCACCGGCTTTAAGGTTGACATGGCGCCGAGCCGGTGGTGGTCGATGATCTCGAGGATCTCTGCATCATCGATCCCGTCCACCGCCTGCGTAAACTCGTTATGGTCGAGCAGGATGACCGGTTTATGCACGTCGGAAAGGAGCGTTGTGCGTGTCACGATGCCGCGGAGCGACCCGTCTTTGTCCACAACGCAGGCGGAACGGAACTTCGAATTGTAAACCGTGAGTTTTGCCTGCGTGATGGTATCGGAAAGCGAGAGGCGGGGGATGTCGGTCTCCATCACCAAGCGTGCGGGGAGCGAGAGGTTGATCATCGTCCCGACACCGAACGCATCGAGATCGGTGGAAATGAGCGATACCCCCCGCGCCCCTGCCTCACGGTGTACCCGTGGACCAACCTGCGCCCCGTCTGCGATGATGAGCCCCGCAATGCCGGACGCAACCAGCGCGCGCTGCAGCGGTTCATTGTCACCGATCACCGCGATGTCCTTTCCCGTCAGCTTCTTTCTCGCAGCATCGGGAGCATCAATCGCAATAAAGACCCTCCCTCCGAATGTTTCCGTTGCCCTCACCAGCACGCGGGCAGAGAGTATCCTGGCGAGGGTGTCAAGCGGGAGCGGCGCGATCGCAAGCTCGCCGATCTTCAACCGGCGGACATACGCACGGGCGAGCCCGTGCTCACTTACAACGCCCACGAGCTTCCCCCGGTCATCGGTGACCGGCACGTTCCTGATGTCGTGCGTGTCCATGAGCGCTGCAACATCAACCGCAGGTACGTCTTCTGTCACGCTGATCCGCGCAATCTTTAAATCGGAGACGCGGGGTTCCACACTCTCGACCAGCACCGGGGGTTTCATGCCAAATGATTCGAGCGCAAAACATGTCTCCGCGTTCAGCTCCCCGCATCGGGCGGCGACATACTTCCCCGGTTCCGCGTGGTTTTTAAACGCTGCGTACCCGATCACGCTCGCGATGCAGTCCGTATCCGGCTGCCGGTGACCGATGACCAATACCTTGTCCAGGTTCATTCCTCCCGTCATTGTACTCTTTTTCACTAGGATTGGAGGGGAGTGAATAAATAATGTCGCGGCGGGGACGTAGATAGAACATTTCACCTCCTCATCACCTCATGCCCGAAAAGTAGTTTCTATAACGATCAAACGCTATTCTTAGCAACACCAGCATGAAAAATATCATCATCAGGGGCGCACGCCAGCACAACTTAAAAAATATCAGTGTCGAAATACCCCGCGACAAGCTCGTCGTGATCACCGGTGTCTCCGGTTCCGGTAAATCGACGCTCGCGTTCGATACCCTGTATGCCGAGGGGCAGCGGCGGTACGTCGAGTCGCTCTCCACGTATGCCCGCCAGTTTTTAGGGCTCATGCACAAGCCGGACGTGGACAGCATCGAAGGGCTCTCGCCCGCGATCTCGATCGAGCAGAAGACGACGAGCAAGAACCCCCGCAGCACGGTCGGGACAACGACCGAGATCTACGATTACCTCCGCCTCCTCTACGCCCGGATCGGGACCCCCTACTGCCCTGAACATACTATCCCGATCGCCGCCCAGACACCGGATAAGATCGTCGACCTGATCGCTGCAGAGCATTCAGGGATGGTCACGATCCTTTCCCCCATTGTCCGGCAGAAGAAGGGGACGTACCAGCAGCTCCTCCGTGACCTCAACAGGGAGGGATATGCGCGGGTCCGGGTCAACAGGGAGATCCTCCGCACCGATGAGGAGATCAATCTGGAGCGGTACAAAAAACAGGACATCGAGATCGTGATCGACCGGCTGGATACATCCGACCGCCCGCGCCTCGCCGAGGCCGTGGAGAACGCGCTGAAAAAGTCAGACGGGCTCGTGCTCGTTGCCGGCGAACAGGGCAACGAATCGACGTACTCCTCACTCATGGCGTGCCCGGTCTGCGGCCTCGCGTTCGAGGAACTCCAGCCACGGATGTTCTCGTTCAACAGCCCGTTCGGCGCCTGCGAGGAGTGCCATGGCCTTGGGGTGAAGATGGAGTTCGACCCCGACCTGATCATCCCGGACAAGTGCCGTTGCATCGCGGATGGCGCTGTCGCCCCGTACCGGAACCCGATGGACGGGTTCCGCGGGCAGTACCTCGCGACCGTGGCAAAGCATTTCGGGTTTGATGTCATGACACCGATTAAGG
This sequence comes from uncultured Methanomicrobiales archaeon, assembly GCA_903900025.1. GTDB lineage: Archaea > Halobacteriota > Methanomicrobia > Methanomicrobiales > Methanospirillaceae > MVRE01. The sequence continues at coordinate 11,743 of CAIULN010000014.1, forward strand.
ACCTGACTACAGAACAGTACAACGCCCTGATGTACGGCTCGTCGGAACGGATGAAGTTCTCGATGAGCATGAAGAACGGGGACGCTTACTGGTCTCATACCGGTGAGTGGGAGGGGCTCCTCCCGCAGACGGCACGGCTGTATGCCCAGACCCAGTCCGAGTACCGGAAGCGCGAGCTCGAGAGCTACATGAGGGTGTTTGACTGCCCGGCATGCGGGGGAAAACGGCTCAAGAAGAAGGTGCTTTCGGTCCGCATCAACGGCAGGTCCATCATCGATGTGACCGACCTGTCCGTCAGCGGGTGCATCACCTTCTTTGAGAAGCTCAACCTGACAAAAAAGGAAGAAGAGATCGCCCGGCAGATCGTAAAGGAGATCAAAAGCAGGCTGGACTTTTTGGAAAAGGTCGGGCTGGGGTACCTGACGCTCTCGCGCACTGCCGGCACGCTCTCCGGCGGTGAGGCGCAGCGGATCCGGCTTGCCACCCAGATCGGCTCGAACCTGATGGGCGTCCTCTACGTGCTGGACGAGCCCTCGATCGGGCTCCACCAGCGGGACAACCGGAAGCTGATCGGCACGCTCCGCACGCTCCGTGACCTCGGCAACACCCTGATCGTCGTCGAGCATGACGAAGACATGATCCGGTCCGCCGACCATGTGATCGATATGGGGCCCGGCGCCGGCCTCCACGGCGGAGCGATCGTTGCGGAGGGAACGCCTCAGCAGATCGAGAAGTGCAATACGTCGCTCACCGGGCAGTATCTTGCCGGTGTCAAAGCGATCGATGTTCCGCCCCGCCGCAGGGCGGGAGAGCGGTATATTACCGTTAAAGGCTGCCGGGAGAACAACTTAAAAAACATCGATGCGAAGATCCCGATCGGGCTCCTTACCGTAGTGACAGGTGTTTCAGGCAGCGGGAAGTCGACGCTCATTTACGAGACCCTCTACAAGGGGATGATGCGGATCCTTCACGAATCCCGCGAACCTGTCGGGGCCCATGACGGGATCACGTGTGATTCGACGATCGACAAGGTGATCGTGATTGACCAGTCTCCGATCGGCAGGACACCGCGGAGCAACCCGGCGACCTATACCAAGGTCTTCGATGACATCCGCACGATCTTTGCAGAAACAAAGGAAGCAAAGATGCGGGGCTACCGCCCGGGCAGGTTCTCGTTCAACCTACGGGGCGGGCGGTGCGAGGCATGCGAGGGCGACGGGCTGATCCGGATCGAGATGAACTTCCTGCCTGACGTCTTTATCGAGTGCGAGGAGTGCAAGGGCAGGCGCTACAACCGCGAGACCCTTGAGGTGAAATACAAGGGAAAGTCAATCGCTGACGTGCTGGGCATGAGCGTGGAGGAGGCGATGTCACACTTTGCCAATATCCCTTCCATCCGGGGCAAACTGGAGCTGCTCATCCGGGTCGGGCTCGACTACATCAAGCTTGGCCAGAGCGCCACCACGCTCTCCGGCGGTGAGGCGCAGCGGATCAAGCTGACGAGGGAGCTGGCAAAAAGGGCGACCGGCAAGACGCTCTATCTCCTTGATGAACCCACCACGGGGCTCCACTTTGATGATACCAAGAAGCTGATCAAGGTGCTCGACGACCTTGTGGCAAAGGGGAACACGGTGGTCGTGATCGAGCATAACCTTGACGTGATCAAGTCCGCTGACCACATTATCGACATCGGGCCTGACGGCGGCGATGCCGGCGGTGAGATTGTTGCGACCGGGACGCCGGAAGCGGTGGCAGGGAACCCTGCAAGTTACACCGGGCAGTTCTTAAAACCGATGCTGCAGCGTGCATGACCTCCCCCCCCTCACTCCCCCATGCCCCCGGCTGCTACCTGTTTTCCGACAATGGCGGCGCGATCATCTACGTGGGAAAGGCAAAGGACATCAGAAAGCGGGTGGGGAGCTATTTCCAGAAGACCGGTCACGACACCAGAACCAGCAGCCTGATCTCCCGCATTGCGTCCGTTGATTTCGTCGTGACGACGAGCGAGGTGGAGGCGCTCCTGCTCGAAAATAACCTGATCAAGAAGCACCAGCCCCGCTACAATATCGACTTAAAAGACGCAAAACGGTTCGCATACATCGAGCTCTCATCCGATGAGTTCCCGCGGATCGGGATTGCACGGAAGGCAAAAGGGGACGGGACGTATTTCGGCCCGTTCGTCTCGGCAGCCGAGCGCGATGCCGTGCTCCGGGTGGTAAAAAAGGTCTTCTGCCTCCGCTCGTGCAGGAGACTGCCAAAACGGGCATGCCTCCGCTACCATATGAAGTCGTGCAGCGCCCCGTGCATCGGGGCGATCGGCGCGGCGGAGTACCGCGTACAGGTGGAACGGGCAGCCGCCCTGCTGAAAGGGAAAGGAAGCGATCTTGTCAGGTCGCTGAAAGCCGGGATGGCGGAAAGCTCGCAGCGGCAGGAGTTTGAAAAAGCGCTTGCCCTGCGCAACCAGATCACCGCGATCGAGCGCCTTTCACTGCGCCAGCACGTCGAGCGCCCCCGGGGGACTGATCAGGACGTGATCTCCTACATGGTCGCCGGCGGCACGGTCTTTCTGATGATATTTTCCGTAGAGAAGGGGCTGCTGTCCGGAAAACAGGAGTACCGCTTCGGTGCACACGGGGACTTTTTCGAGGAGTTCCTCGTCCAGTACTACGCCGACCATCCCCCTCCGTCAGAACTGATCCTCCCGCACGGGGTCGATGCCGCGCTGATTGAATACTTTTCGCAAAAGAAGGGGTCAGCGGTTCAGGTGACCGCTCCGAAGATCGGTGACAAGAAGAGGCTGATCGAGCTGGTGAATAAAAACATCGAACATGCATTCTTCCGTGACGAGCTGAAGGTGCAGGAGCTTCAGGCTGCACTCGGTCTCCCCCTGTCCCCCGCGGTCATCGAGTGCTTCGATATCTCGCACCTCTCCGGCACATCGATGGTCGGGTCGATGGTGCAGTTTTGCAACGGCCGACCGGACAAGAACAACTACCGGCGGTTCCGGATCAGGACTGTTGCGGGGATCGATGACGTCGCATCCATCGCCGAGATCGTGAAGCGCCGGTACCAGCGGCTGGCAGACGAGGGTGCAGCCATGCCAGACCTGGTCATCATTGATGGCGGGAAAGGACAGCTCTCTGCAGCGCTCGATGCGATCAGGGGCATTTGCCTTGAAATGCCCGTCATTGCCATTGCCAAGCAGGAGGACGATGTCTACCTGCCCGGAGAGGTGCTCCCGCGCCGGCTCGACAGGAAGGGGATGGCGCTGCACTACCTGCAGGAGATCCGCAACGAGGCGCACCGGTTCGCGGTGAGCTACCACCGGCTGCTGAGGGGGAAGCGGATGGCGGGGAATGACGGTCGCACTGCTCAAAAGAAAAAGATCCCATCACGATCCGGTTGAAAAGCGTGCGGCACGTGCGGGACCCGTGTTATGAGGGTGGCTGGCATGCAGGCAGGTGGTGGTGCAGAAAAAGCGGGATTTATCTGTATTGCGACGGGAACAGTATTGGTACTGTATGAAAGTGATTATCGATCGTGCAGCCTGTGTGAGCTGCAGGACATGCTCCGACACGTGCCCACTGTTATTTGAAGAGAACCAAAAAGACACGTTCAGCCAGATCGTCGAGAAATTCCGGCTGGACGGGAACATTGCGGAAGGTGTGCCACCGGCAGAAATGGAAGATTGTGCCCGCGATGCGGTGGATCTCTGCCCGGTGCAGATCATCACGATTGAAGAATAATCCCTTTTTGCAGACCACCGTGCGGGCGGTTGTGCACCGCGTGCGGACAAGCGCCCAAACCGGAACCATCCGTCATGAACCCTCTCTTTAGTGCCAGTGGTTCGTGCATGACCCCCTGTTCAGAACATTCCCTGACCTGGCCAGGTACCCGTTCGTCTCCCGGATCGGCACGGGTTTTGGTTCCTCCGGCATAACACATTACACCGTGGGCATTCGATACTTGGCATTCCTCCAGTCCGATATTTATACCTCGCCTGAGCGTGACGGTTTTCCTGTCAGGGGGATCCGGGACCGGTGGCGGATATACAAGGGAAGAGACTTCTCCCGATCCCGCCGGCTAACGCATGCAGGGGAACAACCATAATGCATGGAATACAACAGGAGAGCAGGGAGGATCCATGAAAGGTACCGCAGGTATCATCGTTCTTCTCATCGCCATTGCATTCTGTGCCGGGTGCACTGGCACAACGGTACGGGAGAGCCCGCAGGGAGATCTCCGTGCGCATTACGAGTTCAGGCAGTGCTGGTCGCCCACGATCGGCTGCTACGAGCAGGTCTCCGGCTATGTCTATAATGCGGGGACAATGCCGGCAGACAATGTGGTGCTCCATTTCAATCTGGTGAATACAAAGACCGGCACGATCCGGGACTCAGAATCCGTTTTTATCGGCTCGATTACGCCGGGAGATTCCCGGACCTATGAGGCAGTGCTTGATGGCGAGTGCACCGAAGAGTACCGGGTCGATTTCCTGTTCGGGAAATAATAGTATACGCGCAAATTTTTTAATGGGATTTTTTTATTTTTTTCCTATCATCTCACAATCGCTGGCGGGAAACGGCGGCACGAAAAATACCATGCCCACTCTGCAGGGTGAAGTATTAATAAAAAGCAACCGGAAGAGGGAATTTCTCCCAAAACTTATTGTATCCAGCCCATCTTGACATGCCATTCGTATTCGTGAGGCCAGCGGTCTTTGTTGTACTTCACCAGCTGGCAGAAGTAGTCACGTTTCTGCCGGTGGATCTCGTCCTGCTCCGGGTATTTGTGCTCTCCCCTGATGGATCGGGCGAGTTTCTCCCCCATCTTATATGCATCCTGGATCGCCAGCCCGAGTGCGCCGGGGTCCCTGCCGATGGCGACGCCGACATCACCGATCGCCGTTGCCCCAAGCGTTGTGAGCACACGGTTCATGTAGCCGACCACCCAGTCCTGGTTGCTCCCCCCGGCAGTGCAGACCGAACAGCCGTACTTTCCCGTAAGCATCTGGCAGTGGATGGCGTCCGCCATGCGGTCGAACATCGCCTTCATCGGTGCCGGCACGGAGTCGATAAAGTTCGGGGCGCCCAGCACAATCCCGTCCACGTTCATGATCCGGTCAAAGAGGTCGGGGAAATCATCGAGAAGCGTGCACTCCCCGGACTGGTAACAGGTGCCACACGCAGTGCAGTACTCGATGTGCAGCTTGTACAGGTCGACCAGCTCTGTCTCGGCTCCCCCCTCCGCTTTTGCACCTTCAAGCACGGCGTTGACCAGTTTGAGGGTATTGCTCTCATTTCCCCTCGGGCTTGCGTTGATTCCAATGACTTTCATACATGATCCTTCTGTTGTAAATCCGGAATCGGTGGGGCAAGGAGATAAGGGTGTTGATCGGATTGGGGATGGGTACACAGGAGGCAGGGAGCTGGCACGGACAGAAAAAACCATCACTGTTTCAATAATTAAATTCTCTTGTACGGCAATCAGATGTTCATTGTGTGCCCGGATCCCCGAACCATTGCAGGACTCACCCGTTCAGCCGGATTACTTTTCCGGTCTGAAATGGGCAGATTGTCCGCTCGATATCAGCCCTTTTCGTGCCTCCATGATCCATTGTCTGATAACCGGATAGTGCCCCTCACAGAGAAAATTGGAGCCATGGGCATCCTCCCATGCAACGGGTTCGGTACACCCCTTAAAGATGCAGGTGCCGGTTTTATTTGTCCGGATCCTTTGATAACGGTCAATATCAGGAATGAATGTGATCACGGTATAGGTACCGATGAGTTCCTTTAAGCGGGGGAGGGCATCTGCCGGCATACGCGGATATGTGAGCTATGGACGATTCCGCCAGATAATCATAGTGGCGATCATGGACTGAAGGATACGTCCCCTGAGATTACGCGGATTCATGGTATCGCAAGACATCGTGTTCTGCTCTTTTTTGAGCGGTTCTGTCCCCTTTTTTTGATGCTCGCCCGCAACTCCGTTCTCCCCCCGTGTCCCCACCCTCTTACCGGGACCGCCGCAGTGCACAGAGCCCTATTACCACAGCCGCAAGGATCGGGGGCAGTTCACCAGGGGTCTGCTGCAGGGTGGTGGGCATGGGGACGGCTGATGTCCGGGGCGGTATGACCGGTACTTCGGGAGCGGGAGGAGGGGTCTGGACCTGCGGTAGCGATGGCAAGAGGGGGAGTGGTGCGGTCGCCGGCTCCGCGTAGGTTGTTGCCGCTGCCGGTGTCACCTTGTGTGCCGGCAGCCCCAGCTTCATGTACACCGTTTCGCCGGGCGATCGTGGGTTCTCTGCGTGGACAGAGAATTGTTGTGCTGCCGTGGCAGACGATGTCCGGAACCCGACTGCGGCAATTCCGTCCACATCAGTGGTCACCTGTGCGTAATAGCTGGTGGCCGGTGTCGTGGAGGACGATGGCGCAACATCATCGAGGATCGTCCTGCCGTTATTATACCGGAATGACCCGATGGCATAGGGGCCTCCGGGCGGGTCCTGCACCACGTTCATCTGGTTGGCCATGATAAGCGGGGGCTGGTCGCCCGGCTCGCCGCTTCGATCAAACGTCCGTGCCAGCCAGAGGTAATACGCGGTATTGGGCCTGCCCGTAATGGTGACCGTAAAACCGCTGCCCCGAATCAAGGATTCTTCTGCAGATGCGCAGGGGAAGACCGCGATTACGATACAGCAGATCAGGCTAATCGCAAGGATTCCAGAAGTCCGTTGTCCCATAAAAAGCCCCCTTCTTTCTTTCAGCGAGCGATCGTTGTTGTCCAACAGTATTGGATATTGTGGTCTTGTTCCGGGCCCCGCCCCCACCTTTTTTTACGTATCCTGTCCTGAGTGGTACAGGGAATGCTATGGCAATCGATTGGTACAACAAATTTGTTGACCTGAACTACCTGCCGGCAAACGACGAGCTCGTCTGCCTCTTTTATTTTGAGCCGGCCGCCGGCATCAGCGCGGAGGATGCGGCAGGAAGGATCGCATCGGAGAGCTCGACCGGGACATGGACAACGCTGTTTGCCATGCCGCCGCGGATGAAGAAACTGCAGGCAACCGCGTTTGCCATTGATGGCCACTACGCAAAGATCGCGTACCCGCTCGACCTCTGGGAGCAGGGAAACGCTGTCCAGCTCCTGAGCGGGATCGCCGGCAACATCTTTGGCATGAAGGCACTTTTAAACCTCCGGCTCATCGATGTCTCGCTCCCGCAGGCATACCTGGAGCACTTCAAAGGCCCCCACTTTGGCAACGACGGGATCCGGGCGATGATGAAGGTCCACGGACGCCCGCTCACCGGCGCGGTGCCCAAACCGAAGATCGGGTTTTCGGCACAGGAGCATGCAGAGGTCGGCTACGAGACATGGATGGGTGGTTTTGACTTTGTCAAGGACGATGAGAACCTGACATCGACTTCGTTCAACCAGTTCGAAGATCGCGTGAAGCTGCTCACGAAGAAGCGGGACAGGGCAGAACAGGAGACCGGTGAAAAGAAATCCGCGTTCATCAACATCACGGCAGAAACGGAAACGATGAAGAGACGGGCGGACCTGCTCGCTTCGTACGGCTGGAACTACGCGATGATCGATGTTGTCGTCGCAGGCACCGCAAGTGTGATGACGATGCGGGACTACTGCTCCGATCTGGGCCTGGCGATCCACGCCCACCGGGCAATGCATGCTGCCTTTGACCGGAACAGGAAGCACGGGATCACCATGTACTTCCTCGCAAAGCTCATGCGCCTTGTCGGTGTCTCCCAGATCCACACGGGCACCGCGGTCGGCAAACTGACCGGGACAAAAAAGGAGTCCATGCTGCTTGCCGATCTCCTGCGGGAGAAGAAGGTGCCGGCTGCCGAGCCTCTCTGCCTCTCACAGGACTGGGGGACGATCAAATCCGCGTTTCCTGTCTCCTCCGGCGGGCTGCACCCGGGGCTTGTGCCGGACGTGCTCTCCATCTACGGCACGGATCTCGTGCTGCTGGTCTCGGGAGGAATCCACGGCCACCCGAAGGGGACACGCGCGGGGGCGCAGGCGACGATGCAGGCGATCGAGGCGTGGGAGGAAGGTGTGACGCTGGATGAGAAGGCAACGACGGCAAAAGAGCTCGCACAGGCGCTGGAGAAGTGGGGGCACTACAAGCCAAAGTAAGGGGATATCCCTGCTCATCAGTGTTGTTGTGCTGATGGTACAAGGAAGGGCAAAATCCATGGAAGATTCGCATCCCGACACCTGGCACCGCCGCCTGTTCGATGTAGCGATTGCCGAACTCCTCCGGCAGGCGCTCCGGATCATCCGGGTTGACCTCCTGCCGGCTCCCGGCCCGAGGCGATAAAAAAAACTCATTGGCGCGTTCGCGTCAGGTGACCGGTTCCAGACACTGCCCGGTGTCACCGGCTCCGGCACGACGTCCACGATGGCAAACGTGATCGCGGCAAATAACACGAGTCTGGAAAATGGCAAAGAGTGCCTGTTGAAACGTTGGAAATAACGTTCTATGGCGGGCGCCATTGGTAACCCGATTGTTGATACGATACACACTTTCACCCCACGTAGTGCCTGAGAATATGAACCGCCCCGCCAAGGTTTTCACCAGTGAAAAAATGAAACTCAATCTCCAGCCTGCGGAACGCAGGGTGCTCCTGCTGCTCCAGCAAAAAGGCCCGAAGGATGCGGAGGATATTGCCGATGAATTGCACATACCTTTGGGCGAAGTAAGGGAGGCAATCGGCACATTATCAGAAGATGATCTGGTGATGACCCCGGACCAGACTGTTGCTGAACTGACGGATCCGGGGGAGAAGTACGATCTCCTCTCAGATGAGAGCATTCATGACGAACTCGGTCGCCTGAAAGGCTGCAAGGCAGAGATTCTCAGATATATTCAGGAAACGGAAAGACAGCCGGTTTCGCAAAAACTGCTGGAAATCCAACTTGATCGGACGGAGAATGAAATATCCAAAGCCATGAACGCCCTTGAGGCTCTCGGGTACCCGGTCAGCAGGATCATCTTGTGATCCGAACCAAACAGGGAACAGTGATGTCAGGAATAAATCACAATCCTTTTGATGGGAAAATCCCTACAGTGCAACCAGAGCCGGTAGTCCGGACTCTCGTACTATTCCGGACGTGTCGTGCCGCATCGGAATCCTGATACCAGAAGAAATCCCTGAGAATAAGAACACGGGTTCACGCACTATGGCATCCCTCAGCCAGAGAATGTACGGGTACAGCTTCTCCGAGATCGAAAAGGAGATCCTGTTCCGGCAGAAGGATCTGGGCTTCGTCCGCCCTGCCAATACCGGAGGCACTATCTTCTGTCTCGATCCCTCCCCCTTTCTGAAAACACCCCGTCGGGAAGTCTATGTCGCCCTCTGCCCCCCGCCGCCAAAAGGGGCGCTCATCAGGGTGTCAGTATCCGAAACCAGGGAAGAGATCCAAAAGGACCATACAGGATACTTCCGGCTCCTGGTTCACTGCATCACCTCGTATGAACAGGTCGACCCAAAGACCCTCGTCAGGCACCGTTCCCTGCTCCATCCCGATGAAGTAACCGACTTTTTCCGGCTGCCCTTTATCGGGGAAGAGGAAGTTGTCAATGAGATCGCCATGTGTTCTGCCCTGTATACGATCTCGTCCCCGCCACTTCCGGATCAGAAAGGGGGGATCAATGCAGCAGTGCTGGGAAAAACAAAACCCTGGTACGGCTTTAAGCGCAGCATGGACATCATCCCCGCCGAGCTGAAAAAGGAGTCCTCCGATTATTTCTACCGTTTATCCATCCAGGAAGAGGATTACTCCAAACTCAGGAGTCAGGAGATCAACCTCGCCTTTCTCAACCCGGAACGCATCCCCATGCACATCCCCCTCGTACTGGATGCCGGGATAAAAAACCTTTCACAATACAAAGAGACGCACCAGGCCCAGAAACCGCTGGTAACAGCATTCATGCTCGACGCGCTGCTGATGCAGCCCGTTGTACCGGACAACCTGCAAGGCTCAATTGTTGACGCCATGTACGAGCTGGTCTCCGATGTGAAAGGATCGGGCAGCATTCCCTATACACAGGACTTTGGCACGCTCATCCCCCGGTTGGGAGCATCGTTTGCCCGGTATAACTCACGGTTCAATGTCAGCAGCGACGATATCAAAAAGGGAGTCAACCTGTGGTCGGACATGTTCTATAGGGCAAAGAAGATCGTCTCGACCCAGCATCCCGTTTCCCAGCTGTACCGGTTGAGTGATGCGGCAAGAAGACTGTATGTTGACTTAAACGATGTCTACGGCATCGAAAACCCGATAATGGTCGCAGAGATTCCTGTTACTATCACGGGAGCAAAGACGCCCGGTGTGTATGAAGAAGCATTGGAGGATCTCAACCGGCAGGGTCTTCTTATCCGTATGAACCGGAGCACGATCAAGCTCCTTGATTTCGGAAAACAGTGCCTGACGTGAGCAATCACCTGAAATGAAAAGGACTGTCTGGCAGGAAATCGATGGGGAGAGACATTCATGACAACGGAAGTCCGTGAGCTGAAGCGTGAGGAATTCCCTCTCGCAGAGAAATTGTGGGAGCAGTACCGGGGCCAGAAAGCGGATCCCGTACACGAGAGGATATTTGGCGTATTTTTGGATGGAAACCTTGCCGCAACTGCCCGGTACACCCGGCACCCCGACGGGGTGGAGATGGACTGCGTCTTTGTCCCCGAACAGTACAGGGGAAAAGGGTATGCCAGGTACGCTGTGGAATCCCTCATACAAGCGTGCGGTTCGGATACGATCTACATCCATTCGACAATCGTCCTGATCTCCTTTTACAAGACATTCGGGTTCGTTCCGATTCCGGAAGAACAGCTCCCAAAGAGCATCCGGGAACGGTTCATCTTCTGCTTTGGCGAGATGCAGGGCTGCAATGTCTGCCCGATGATACGAAAGCCGGACGGCCGGGGCCCGTGATCACGTTCCCGCCCCAATCCTATCCCTTATAACCTCCAAGCAGGAATTCCTTAGCACCGATGTCCTCTTTCCAGCTCACCTCCACCTTCGCGCCCGCCGGGTCCCAGCCCGAAGCAATCGCGAAGTTAAAGAAGGGACTGGAAGACGATGACCAGTACCAGACGCTCTTAGGCGTCACCGGCTCCGGCAAAACGTTCACGATGGCAAACGTGATCGCTGCCCTCAACAAGCCAACCCTTGTGCTTGCCCACAACAAGACGCTCGCCGCCCAGCTCTACCAGGAGTTCTGCGATTTTTTCCCGCACAACCGGGTCGAGTACTTCGTCTCGTACTATGATTACTACCAGCCCGAGTCCTACATCCCGGCGAAGGACCAGTATATCGAGAAGGACTCGTCGATCAACCCGAAGATCGAGCAGCTCCGGCTCTCCTCCACCGCATCGCTGTCGCACCGGAGCGACGTGATCGTGGTCGCTTCTGTCTCGTGTATCTTTGGCCTTGGCAACCCCGAAAATTTCCGCACCATGGGCTTTGAGCTGGCCGTGGGGCAGAAGATCGCAAGGAACGGGATCATGAGCCGGCTCCTGGACATCCAGTTCGAGAGAAACGATCTCGAACTGATGCCCGGCCGTTTCCGGGTAAAGGGCGATACGATCGATCTTATGCCCGGGTATTTCAACACCATCATCCGGATCGGGATGTTCGGGGATAAAATCGAGCGGATCTCCGAGGTGGACAAAAATACCGGTACAAAAAAAGAGGAACTGAAGTACTTCCACGTCTACCCTGCCCGGCACTTCGTCACCCCGGAGAGCGCACGCAAAGCGGCGATCGCGTCCATCAGAAAAGAACTTGAAGAGGTGCTGCCCATGCTCGGTATGATCGAGGCGCACCGGCTCGAGCAGAGGACCAACTTCGACCTCGAGATGATCGAAGAGACCGGCTCCTGCAAGGGGATCGAGAACTACTCGCGGCACTTTGACGGCAGGAAGGCAGGCGAGAAACCCTACTGCCTGCTCGACTACTTCCCGGACGACTTCCTGATGATCATTGACGAGAGCCACCAGACGATCCCCCAGCTCCACGGGATGTACAACGGCGACCGTTCGCGCAAGAAGGCGCTCATTGACTACGGGTTCCGGCTCCCGAGCGCCTATGACAACCGCCCGCTGCGGTTCTTTGAGTTCGAGCAGTACATGGGGCGCGTGGTCTTTGTCTCCGCGACACCCGGCGACTACGAGCTGAAACGATCGGCGCAGCTGGTCGAGCAGATCATCCGCCCGACGGGCCTTGTTGACCCTGCCGTCACGGTGCGTCCGATCGATGGCCAGACGGATGACGTGATACGCGAGGTGCAGGCAACGATCGCCCGCGGAGACCGGGCGCTGGTGACCACGCTCACCAAAAAACTTGCCGAGGAACTCTCGGAGTTTCTCTCCGACCGGGGCATCCGCACGCGCTACCTCCACTCTGAGATCGAGACGCTCGAGCGCAGCGAGATCATCCGCCAGCTGCGCCTTGGAAAATTCGATGTGCTGGTGGGCATCAACCTCCTGCGCGAGGGGCTGGACATCCCCGAGGTCGGGTTCATCGGCATCCTCGACGCCGACAAGGAGGGGTTCCTGCGCGATGCACGGAGCCTGATCCAGATCATCGGGCGGGCGGCGCGCAACGTGCACTCGCAGGTGGTGCTCTACGGGGACGTGATGACCGATTCGATGACAAAAGCGATCGCGGAAACAAAACGCCGCCGCGAGATGCAGATCGCGTTCAACCGAAAGCACCACATCGTCCCGCAGACGATCAAAAAACCAATCAAGGAAAAAGAAGTCGAGATAACTGACACAAGGCATGTCCCCAAAAACGAGATCCCCAATGTCGTCATCGGGCTTGAAAAACAGATGCGGGACGCAGCGGAGAACCTTGACTTCGAGCGGGCGATTGCACTGCGCGACCAGATCAAGAAGCTGACCCTCCGCTTTCACGAGGGAGGTGTCAAACAGAAAGTATAATAGATTGTTGTGTATTATACACACTAAAAGCAAAAGTGATAAAATATTTTAATCGGGTTATGTTATTGCACGTTCAGGTAATGACCGATGATCAAGCCGAGACAAGAGAATGAAGGGAAGAAATGGTCCGGAATTTCATCCGCGAGAATATCATCTGGGTATACTTCATCATCGTAACCTCACTGGCAGTGATACTGACTGCCGTGTTCAGCCTGTCCCATAACATCAATGACATATTCCCCTATTTTTTCCTCATCCCGGTACTTTTTGTCATATACGCCTTTCCCCAGAGGGGAATACTGTTCACGATCACCTTTGGCTGGATTTACATCATGCTGGTGTACGTGTTCGGAACATTTTCTGTACGGGTCATCACCATTCACACGGCATGGTTTTTTATCTTTGTCTCTCTTGGTATTGTGATCTCGTATTTCGCGCAGAGTTCCAGAATCAGTAAAACGCAGGTCGAACAACTGAAGAAGGAAGCATTCCAGCAGATTGAACATAACATGGCACAATTTGTGACACTCAATGACCAGATCAGAAATCCCCTGCAGGCCATTATGCTGGATACTGCGACGCTTGATGAAAGAACAAAGGCTCTCGTCTCAGAACAGGTGACGATCATCAATAACATTCTCGACACGCTTGATGACAAATATGCAGAGTCTGAAAAGGTCAGGAAATTTTTACGGAAATATTGCGGCTTTGATGAAAAATAGATGTTTTAATAATTTCCCTGCACCGGACACGATCGCGTGACCCAAGAACGACACGATCCCTTCATATTCTAAAATACTCTTTTTACAATTCAACTCATTGCGACATTCGTGCCAAATTGTATCGCATCCCCATACTACAAGCTGGCAATTGATCTTTTCCGGTGAATATTCTTCCGGAGATAATGGGAATAAATCACCTGTTGAAAGTGATTTTTTATTAAAATTAGCAGTTGCAGGAATGGATGACCGACAAAAACAATGGCACCCGGTTCCGCCCTTTCTGGTTCTGCAGAGAATGCGGCCGGATCTTATTTTTTCGCCTTCGGTTTTGGGAGCCGGGACCCGGCTGAATAATCGGCCTTCTCTGCCTCCCGCGCCCCGATCCCGTAGTATTTCCTGATGATCGTGCGGACTTTCTCGGACTCGATCCACCCTATGTCGATCTGGGTGATGATCCGGTCGATCTCACGTGCCTGCACCAGCACTTTGGCGGCAATATTTTCGGCAAACATACAGGTGAGCCCGACAATCACGGTCAGCGGGTTCCTGATATGGTCGCCAAGGATAGCGAACTGCTCAATGTTCTTCTCGATCTGCTGCAGCGCCGTTTTATGTGCCGCTTCCATCTCTTTTCGTACGGTAATATCCACCATCGTACAGACAAACTGGTTATCAGGAAGCATGCCCGCGGCGAGCAGCACCCAGCGGATCCCCTGCGCATTTGCCAAAAAGCGCGTCTCAAAGTTGTCGACCCCCTCTTTGGTAAGCTGAGCAAAGAAGCGATCGCGTTCGGATGCGTCGACCCAGAGCTCCGAAAATGTCAGATGATAGACGTCCTCGCGGGAATACCCGAGTATGGATGCAAACCGCTGGTTCACCTCGAGCATAGAGAGGTCTCTGCCATCGATCAACCCGGTCCCTGCTTCAGAGTTGTTGAAGATCCCCCGGTACTTCGCCTCGCTCTTCTGCAGGCTCAAAGCGAGGGTTGCCACCACTGCCGCGACCCCGACCATGATAATGGATTTGAAGAGGCCTGCAACGATATTTGGCAGTGACGCGCCCATGAACACATAGATGATGACGATGTAGATCGCGGTAATAAGGAATGCAAACAGCATCCCCTTCTTCGGGTACCAGTAGGAAGTGATGACGACGGGGAGAAAAAACAGTCCCGGGGTGACTTCTGTCATCCCGACGGATATGCTCAGAATATTGACAAGGATGGCAAGGATCGTGGTGTTGACGATGATGAAGAACCATATCCCGACAAAGCTCTCATCCCGGGTGCCGGAGTCTCTGTTGTCTGCCATGGTCTGTTAATCCCGAAAGGTGGCGGTCGTCCGCCTACCCCCCTGCCCTGCGATCCTGCTGCTCTCTTCCAATGCCAGTATAGATGCTCATATCAAAAGGGTAAAAATATTTGCTTATCATGCGGGTGCCGCGGTCTCATCGCTTGCCCCTTTTTTTATATGGATGTTTCATGCCCTGGGAAAAAAGAGGCAATGACCGGTTATAATCCCAGATATTCGAGCAGGAGAAGGAACAGGACGGAGAGCACCACCACCGGCAGGACGATCACCCATTCGCTGACCCGCAGCAGCTGCGGCAGCGTTTGTGCGGGAAATTCCCCTTTGTGCAGGATGCCGGCGTTCAGGGCGGGGTAGATCCTTGCATAGAGCCCTGCACCAACCAGCATGCCGAGAAATCCGCCGAAGAGTGCATCGAGCGCCCCCTGTCCCACCGCCCCGGCAACGGTTCCGGGGCAGTAGCCGAGCAGGGCAAAGCCAAGCCCGAACACAAGGCCCCCGGTGAGGCTGGAACCCACCGAACCGCTCACGACATGCAGCTGCACAAGCCCCACCCTTTTCAGCAGGTGAAACCCGATCGTCCCCACGATCACCGCAGAGAGCATCATCTTAAGAACGGTGAAATCGCTGAGCAGCAGCTGCCCGATCACGACGTGGTAGTTGGTGACACCCGATTTCTGGAGCAAAAACCCAAAGGCAATGCCGATCAAAAGCCCCAGCATAATCTGGGCTTGTGCATGCCGGTGAAGTGCTGTCAGCATTTCCTCTCATCTCCCGTCACATGCCGATAATACGGAACAGGAGCACTGCCATCGCGATCCCCCCGATAAAGAAACATACCGCAGCAACGATGCTTGCACATGAGAGCTGCAGCGTGCCGGATATCCCGTGCCCGCTCGTGCAGCCCCCTGCCCAACGGGCCCCCGTTTCGAGCAGGATCCCCCCAATGACCGCAACGGCAATCCTGAGCGCGGGGCTGTACCCGAACGTCTCTCCCCAGAGTGCGGGCACCCAGACAAACCGGAACGACATAGAGAGCATCGCAGACAAAAATGCACCGATGATGATGCCCGGCACGACCATGAACTGCCAGTCGATGGCAGGCGGGATCACATGGTAATACTCACTCTTCTGTACCATGGCAGGCCGCACTGCCCGTTCCATCAGGCCCCGTATCTTGACATACCCCGTCGAACACCCGAGCGGGTGGTCGGAAAGCAGGAACGCACAGCATGCAAGAATGCCGATCCCTGCACCCGCGATATAGGGCGACCAGCTCACTTCTGTCACATAATCCAGCATCTTCTCTCCCATTGGTACAGGAGCATGTGCTTATTAGAAAAAACGGATCATCGGAGCACAGGATGTTTCCTGCAGGGATTGTGCAACCGTGCCAAAAGACCAACCCCGTTCAGCCAAGCCCCCACTGTGCAAGCGTCGTGCGCGAGGGGTCGACATCCGCCCATTCCCAGCCGAGCGCCTCGATGATGCGGGAGATCGGCTGTCTGATCGTCTTATCGAGCATCAGTTCCCAGTCAGGCACGAACTCCTGTGGCACCTGGTCGGCGTATTCAAAGCAGATCACATCGGTCTTGGGATATTTGCCGGTCACCGCCCGGATATAGATCCGTTTTGGCTTACTCCCCTTGCCAAACTCCGTGTGGAGGTACTGGTTTGCATACTTCGCGCCCCGCACCTGTGCATCATCGTTCTCGTAATTGTCGAGCGATTTGCCGATACCGCCGGGGATGCCCACCTCGTCAAGCGAGTATTTCCCGGCGCGGTATTTTCTGATCACATCGGAGAGGAACGACTTTACGCCTTCGTAGCTCTCTCCCGCGAGGATCATCTCTATCACTTTCATCTGCACCGTCTTTGTGATCTGGGGTGTGTCGCTCCGGCGGATCTCAAAACCGACAATATCCACCTCTTTGACGTCTGTTCCCTCCTTCCAGACAAGGAGGCCTGCATACCGCTTCTTCTTGCCCGCCTGGAAGAACCGTGCGTAGATCTTTTCGAACTTAATCGAGAAATAGTGGGTGTCGGCATTCAGCTCGGTCTTTGCAAACTCAGCATAGCTCTGGTTGAGGTGCATCTCGATCGCCCGGGCAGTTTCGATGGTCTTATCCCGGTCAAGCGGCGGAAGCTGCACCATGCAGGAGTCCGTGTCGCCGTAGATGACCTTGTAGCCCTGCTGTTCGATAACCCGCCGGGTGTGCTCGATGATCGCCCTTCCCACGGATGTCACCGCCGCCCCGATCTCCCGGTCAAAGAGCCGGAACCGGGTATACCCCGAGACACCGTAATAGGTGTTCATGATTACCTTGAGCACGTTCTGCTGCATGTCGTAGAGGACGTACTGCGGCGAGCCAAACGCAAACCTGTTGCGCAGCGCCTTTTTCTCGTCCCGTTCTTTTAAGAGTTCGGCAATGATGCTCCGGGTGAGCCCGTCCGGCTGTTTTCTGAACCGGATGCCGTTGGGAGCTTTTAATTCCCCGGCAGGATCCTTGGTCTCCATTGACGCGTTGATCGTCATCATCGCCATCGGGTAGAGGGATTTCAAGTCAAGCACCACCACGTTCTCCCGCACCCCCTTGCTCGGGTCAAAGACGGTCGCACCCTCGAACTCCTCGGAGGCGGCAAACCCTTTGGAGGGAAGGACGTAGACTCCGGAGGCTTTACGAAGGATGTAGACATCGATTACGCTCGAAGAGTTGAGCGTCCTGTCGAGCGGGCAGCCGACATAGCGGGCGATCTCGCGATAGAACCCGATGATGTTGTCCTTGTTGTTGATCCCCACGCAGAGTTCCACGTCCTTGAAGTTGTACTCGACAAGGAGCGCCGGGTGCTCCTTCCAGAGCGCAGAGAGTGTGCCGGTGTAGCGGATCTTGCGCTCGCCCAGCTCCTCGCTGGCAACCGCATCGAGGCGGTACGACTCTTTCTGTGTCGAGTGCATCTTCTTGTACCCGGTCAGCAGGTCAAAGAGCGCCCTGCCGCGCAGCGCGTTGCGCTCGGTCTGCCCCGGGAGCCGCGCAAGGCTTGTAGCAGAGAGCCCGAGTTTTTCCATTCTGCCCGTGATGTAGGGCATGTCGAATTCGACAAAGTTCCAGCCGGAGAGCACATCCGGGTCACGCGCCGCGATGTAGGCGGCAAACGCCCTGAGCATGGCAACTTCGTCCGCATACGTGCAGATCGTGTGGGTGCCTTTCTTAAAGCAGCCGTTTTTTTGGCCCCCGCTTCGTTCCTTTTCTGCGATATCGGCCGGCATCCCGCCGGCGGCGAGCAGGAACGTGGTGTAATCATCGTCAAACGAATCGTGGCAGGTGATGCAGGTGATCGCGTCCCGCTGCGGATCGGGGAACCCCCGTTCGTCCTCGCACTCGATGTCCATGATGCAGAGCCGTGCCGGGGCGTCAACATCTGCAGGCCTGAGTTCGTGGTAATCGACGGTTGTTGCAGGTGCACATACGCCCCCGGTGAGCCCGCTGTCGATCATGAACCGGGTGGCAAACGGGATATCTGCCTCGAAATGGCGGTACCGCTCGCGGATGTCGCGCACATCGGCCGGGCGCTGGGTGTAGAGCCTGCGCAGAGGCTCGCCGCGGATCGAACGGTACACCGCGTCGGTTTCAAGAGCAGCCTGCGGGGGCAGGGCTTTTGCTTGTGCCTCATCGTCCGGGACATAGAAGTAGGGGCGGAAACCCAAAACATCGATCCTGACCGCTTTTTTGTCCGCACCGCGCCCGAAAATATGGATGACCGGCCCGCCCGGTGCATTGCTGTATTCGACCTGGTTGATCGCAAGCGTAACACCCCCGAAGGTACCGAGCGTGCAGGGTGTATTTATGCTGGCGGGGGGATGGAGCGCCTGCGTTGACATATCAGGGGACCGCCTTCCTGCAGAGTTCTTTGACCGATCTCCCTGCATCGTCCATGTGCACCCTCTCCCACGCATCGAGCCGCCACTCCTCGATGGAATGGATCCCCTCCCTGCCAATTCTGGCAGGGACGCCAAGCGAGCACCCGTCGATGCCATACTCGCCCTCAAGCACGCAGGAACAGGTGACCAGTTCGCGTGCATTCTCGGCCACCATGCGGATCAGGTTGACAATATGCAGCGCGGGGCCAAAGACCGTTCCCCCCTTGCCCCTGATGATCTCCATGCTCGCCCCCCGGAGTTCGGTGAGGATCTCACAGCGCTGTTCTTCCGGGATATAGTGCGAGAGCGTTGAAAAGAGCGGCACCTGGTGCTCGCCATGCTCTCCCACAACGAACGAAAATCCGGTGATCCCGCGCTGTGCGAGCGCGAGCGCAAACCGTGCACTGTCCAGCTGCCCGCCAAACCCGATGCACCGCTCCCGCGGGATGCCCGTTGTCCTGCAGAGGTAGTAGTTGTTCACGTCCATCGGGTTTGTGACGGTGATTAGGATGCCGGAGAACCCTGCGAGGCATGCCGTGCATTCCCGGGCGACCGGGAGGTTTGCATCGAGGAGGTCGGCACGGGACTTTACCGAAGGGTCACGTGGCGACCCGGCGGAAAAGATGCAGATGTCTGCCCCTTTCACATCGTTCTTTTCGGTGCTGATCGCGGTTTTCAGCCCGGTGTGGTGGAGGTCGAGCACCTGTGCGTTGAGATGGTCAGCGGCGCTGTCGTACAGCACCAGTTCGTCCGCAATCCCCAGTGACACGGCAAGGTAGGCGACTTCCCCGCCAACCCGGCCGACCCCCATCACCGCAAGCCGCACCATTCGATCTCAATATGGGTATGCTGATAATAATTAAGTGCCCCCAATGAGGTTGATTCATCACAAAAAAACCGGTTTCACATACTTTTATTTATGCGAACACAATTTTTATACATGGTTGAGGTTTTAATTGCCGCTATCGCGATTTATTGCGTTGTTATGGTCAGCTTCTTTTTAATAGGGACACCCCCCCTTTGGGCATGTATTTTTGGAGTAATCGCAGCCGGTATCAGTTATCATTATAAATTAACATAGCGTGTGAGAAAGGAGAACGAGATCAGACAAACCCGAATTTTTTTTAAACCCGGTCTTTTTATGAGCATCGTATACTACGTACGTAAGCACAAATACCCGAAATCCTAAAAAATAATCACATTTATTCTAAAATCCTTCCTGTTGCCGTTATATTGGGAAGAAAGGGATGCTGGGATTCATGATCACAATACGATAATTTGTATAGGCCACCGCGAACGTTACGATTAAATACGGTAATAAAAACATCGTGGCTCCAAACGATACCCGTACTGTCTGGTACATGGTAGCCATGAGAATCGCAAAAAGAAAGACCATAATCATAAGCCCAAAGAACGGAGATCGAAGCCCAAAGAAGGTATAGACCCACACACAGTTCAGAATCAGGCCGAAAATAAAAAGAAAGATACAGACGTGTTTCTCATGATGTTCCGTGGTATCAGACTTCCATATAAAATACAATGTTAAACCCAGAAGCAGGTACACAACCCACCCGGCAGGAACAAAGATTGAATCGGGAAGGAAAAAATTGGGTTTTTTAAGAGATGCAAACCAGGACGGGATCAGGGGGAGTGCATATAATGAATTAAAATAACCTACAAGGAGGCAGATCCCAAAGGAAAGAACCAATTTAACAAACTTATTATCCACCATCCGAATTCACGTTGATTAATATAGAAAATGATACAATAAAGCGTTGCTGGGTCCGGCAATGATACCCACGATCACGATGTTGGTTGCCACCATCAGGCTCCATGCGGGAACAACAACCGTTCCTCAGATAGTGCTACACCGTCAACAAATTCTTCCGATTCAATTGATATTATATTGAATAAATGCTGAATTTACTATGGAACGTGTCATGACAAAACAGATCACAAAAATCGTCACTTCCATCCCATCTCTCATTGTTATCTCTTCTATTATTGCCGTCATTCTGAATGTTTACCTGCTTCTTTTCAGGTTCACGGCGATCTTCGACCCCCTGTTTTATATCCCCATCATTCTTGTTGCGTATTTTTATCCCCGGCGCGGCATCCCCGTTGCGGGAGCATTTGCGGTTTTATACCTTGCTATCGTCATGGTAATACCCGATAAACCCACAGAAATCGTGCTCACAAGCCTCGGGCATCTGGGTATTTTTGTCCTTATCGGGTTTGTCGTGTCATATATCAGTACCCGATACCCGCAGGAGATTCATACGCCACTTGCAGACATTGTTGAATTGTCATTCAAAAGGCCCAAACTGATTCCAACTCTTATCATAATTACATCGGGTGCTGCTATTTTTTTGAATTTTTACCTGCTCCTTTTCAATCACTCTCTTATCTTCAATCCCCTGTTTTATTTTCCAATAATTCTTGTTGCATATTTTTATCCTGAGCGGGGTGTGGTCACCGCCACATGGTATGCGGTTTTGTTCCTTATGATGGTCATGATGATACCCCCCCGATCGCTGCAACTTTTCCTGTCGAGCCTCGGGCATTCCGGTTTTTTTATCATTATCAGTTTTGTCGTATCCTCCCTTGTCAGCCATTACACGCATGAACGGGAGATACACCGGCACCTTTCAGAGATCGTAAAAACCTCAATCGATGCAATCATCGGGGCAACACTCGATGGAACCATTACTGACTGGGACAAAGGCGCTGAGCACCTTTTTATGTATACTGCAGAAGAGGTCATCGGAAGGTCAATCAGTCTTTTAACCCCCCCTGATCAACCAGGCGAACTTGTGTCCCTGCAAAAAAAAATCCGGCGGGGAGAACCTGTTGAACGATATGAAACAGAACAGGTACGAAAAGACGGGAGCCGGATCTGGATCTCTCTGTCCGTTTCACCGATAAAAAATGATCGTGAAGTGGTTATTGGCGCCTCGGTGATCGCCATTGATATTACCGAACGGAAACGGGTGGAAGAAGCGCTTAAGGAAAGTGAGAGAAAATACCGGGAATTGGTTGAATTACTGCCCCAGACCGTTTTTGAAATTGACCGGAACGGTACCATTACCTCCGCCAACTCTGTTGCATTGAACACGTTTGGCTATACAAAAGAGGATCTGGCAAAAGGGGTGAATGCCGTTTTGGTTGTTAGTCCGAATGATCATACCCGGCTTTTAGAAAATATCCAGAGAATCTTACGTGGAGAACAACTCGGTGGAATAGGGTACTTGGCGCAAAGGAAGGACGGGACTGTGTTTCCCGCAATCATCTATTCGAATGCAATTCTTCAAAAAAATATTCCTGTGGGTATCAGAGTGGTCCTGATTGACGTCACGGAACTTAAAAAAGCACAGGAGGCATTTGAAATAGCCAATAAAAAGTTACAATTACTCAACAGCATCACGCGGCATGATATCCTCAACCAGATTACCATACTGAATATCTACCATAATCTGGCAGAAGGCATGATTGATAACCAGGAGATACTCTCATTCCTGCAGGCGGCCAAGATGGCCGCTGACACCATCAGCCGGCAGATCTCGTTTACCCATGAGTATCAGGACATTGGGGTTAGCGCGCCTGCATGGCAGAATGTCCAGAAGCACTTCCTGAATGCTGCTGCATCCCTGAATACCAGGTCAATCATGATCGAACCCTGTCAAAAAAATATTACCATCTATGCGGACCCGCTCCTTGAAAAGGTCTTCTACAACCTGATCGACAACTCCCTGCGGCACGGTGAAAAATGTACAAAAATCCGCCTCACCCATCGGGAGGATACAGGCGGGCTGGCCCTGGTCTATGAAGATGACGGGGTTGGCATACTGCAAAAAGATAAACAAAAAATATTCAAGAAGGGGTTTGGGAAAAACACCGGACTGGGACTGTTTCTCGTCCGCGAGATCCTGGCGATCACCGAAATCACCATTACTGAAAACGGAGAGCCGCAAAAAGGTGTGCGGTTCGAGATGAGGGTTCATAAGGATATGTATCGGTTCACCGATACCACAAAACCATCATCATGAAAATGATCATTCCATGCAACTGCATTCCTCACACCCGGTCTGGCGCAGGTGTGGCAACGCGGACAATGCAGGTTCACCGGTCTTTTTTTGTCCCTGGCAGGCTGTCATCCGCAAAAAAAAGATGCTCTTTATAATAAATAACGACCATCTCCTGATGAATGGTTTCGATCAGGCCGGGCCCGGTAACCGTGGGCGGTGTGGCGTTAAAAAACCACCTTGTCCTTGCCGCCGGCGTGCTGGGGACAACGGGGGCGTCACTTTCCCGGATGCTCTCGCTTGGAGCCGGCGGCGTTGTGACCAAGTCGATCGGGCCTTCCCCAAAAGACGGGCACCCCGGCCCCTGTCTTGCCGTGCTCGATGACGCGCTCCTCAACGCGATGGGGCTGCCGAATCCGTCAAAGGAGTTTTGTGATGAACTTGCACCGCTTGCAGAAAAGCCGGTGATTGTGAGCATCTTTGGCGGCAACATAGAAGAGTTCGCCACGGTCGCCGGATGGTTTCTGGGCAGGGTTGCGGGGTTTGAACTGAACCTCTCCTGCCCCCACGCGGAAGGCTACGGGGCAGCGATCGGGATTGACCCCGCGCTGGTCGAAGCATGCACCCGGGCCGTCAGTTCAACCGGAGTCCCGACGTGGGTGAAGCTCACCCCGAACGTGACCGACATCACTGCCATTGGAAAGGCGGCGGAGCGGGGCGGGGCGAGCGCGATTGTTGCGATCAACACCATAAAAGCGATGCGGATCTCGACCGGGCTCCGGCGCCCGGTGCTCGGGAACCGGTACGGGGGGCTTTCGGGGGGGGCGATCTTTCCCGTTGCAGTGCGGTGCGTGTACGAACTGTACGAAGCGTGCAGAATCCCCATCATCGGATGCGGCGGGATCTCGTCTGCTGACAATGTGGTGGAGATGATGATGGCAGGGGCGTGTGCGGTCGAGATCGGCAGCGCGGTTGCGGGAAACATCCGCATCTTCGAAACAATCGGTGAGCACCTCTATGCAAAGGACGGGATCCCGGCTGAAGAGATCGTGGGGTGCGCCCATGGCTGACATGCATGACGGGGGTCTTCCCGTGCCGGTCACCATCATTCGGATAAAACAGGAATCCCCGTCGGTTATGACATTTTTCTTTGACCGCCCGTTTGCGTTTACACCCGGGCAGTTTGTGATGGTCTGGGTGCCCGGCGTGGATGAGATACCGATGGCGCTTTCCTCCGATCAATCCATTTCGGTACAGAAGGTCGGGGACGCCACTGCTGCCCTTTTTGGCTGTTCTGCCGGCGACAGGCTGGGCATCCGCGGACCGTTTGGCAACGGATTTTTAAAGGGAGAAAAGATGCTCGCTATTGCCGGGGGGATCGGCGTTGCACCACTCCTCCCGCTTGCCAGAGCCGACTGTGTCATGACGTTTTTGCTCGGTGCACGGACAGAACAGGAACTGCTCTTTGTTGACCAGCTCGATGAATGTACTGACCTCCTGATCGCCACCGATGACGGGTCACTGGGTGTCCAGGGGTTCGTATCAGCACTGATCGATGACCTGAACCTCGGGTTGTACGACCGGATCGCGGTATGCGGGCCCGAGCTGATGATGCGGGCGGTGCTTGCAAAGGTCACCGGGATCGGGATTGAGGCAAAGAGCGAGTTCTCGCTCCACCGGTATATGAAATGCGGTGTGGGTGTGTGCGGTTCGTGCTGCATTGACCCGTCGGGACTGCGCGTCTGCCGCGACGGCCCAATATTCTCCGGAGCCCTGCTGCATGCAGGCGAATTCGGCCACTATCGCCGGGGTGCGAGCGGAAGAAAACAAACGTTATAACCGGTTGTTTTTTTAAAAAGATGCGAATTTTTTTTATTATTTTTGACAGAGCGATGAATCATTTTTTACCTTGGAATTCCTTTTTCCGGCATTCAAAAAGAGCGACCATACGACCGGGTTTCAGGCGGCCTTGCCGTTGCCTTCAAACCTGAACGAACCGGATGGGATAAGGATCTCGAACCGCGCCCCTTTTCCGGGTTCTCCGGTCTCTTGAATGGACAGGCCGGTGATGCTGAGGATCTCCTTAACGAGGAAAAGCCCGTACCCGGTATTGCGGTAATACTCACGCCGGAAAATTTTTTCCTTTGCATGCCCGGGGATGCCAACGCCATTGTCTTCGACGACAACGGTTACGCCCGATTCGTCTTTGCGGTACGAGAACCGGATCTTTGTGACCGTCTCCCCGTGACGGAGTGAGTTCTCCATCAGGTTGTAAAAGACTTTTTCCAGAAGCATGTCGGCATAGACCTCAAGATCATCGAGCTCGACCTCCAGTGCAACCTTCCCGAACTGCATATCGGCGATCGTGTTGTCAATGATGCGATGTATTTGCTGCCAGTGGGGAGACATCGTCCCGATATTCTGGTAGTCACGGGTGAAACGGATCTGC
Organism: uncultured Methanomicrobiales archaeon; assembly: GCA_903900025.1. GTDB lineage: Archaea > Halobacteriota > Methanomicrobia > Methanomicrobiales > Methanospirillaceae > MVRE01. The sequence continues at coordinate 37,145 of CAIULN010000014.1, forward strand.
TTCTGGATGAGCAGGAGGATCTGTTCGATCCGATCGAGATAGTCACGGGCAGCGGCATCAACCACAATCTCCTGTGCCAGCGAGAGGTACATGCCCAGTGCCGTGATCTGGTTGAGGATGTCGTGGCGGGTGATGGACGAAAGCGTGTTCAGTTTCCTGTTGGCCAGCTGGATGGCGTCCTCAAACCGTTTGCGTTCCAGGATCTCTGTCCTGAGCACCTCGTTTGTCCGCAACAGTTCACCGGTCCGCTCACGTACCCGGATCTCCAGCTCTTCCTTTGCATTCCGGATCACCTTCTCGGCGATCTTGCGTTCCGTGATATCGATTGCCGAACAGATCGCGGTAAAATCCGGGGCACTCGTTGCCGTTATCAGGAACTGGCGTACTGCCCCACCACGGGTATTGAACAGGAGCTCCACTTCACCGGTCAATGAGCGTTCCCGAAGCCTTGCCAGGAACCGGTCCCGTTCAGCTGATTCGGGCAGGATCGCGGACAGGTCTTTTTCGATCAGGTCCGCCCGTTCATACTTGAGCATGGCGGCACATTTCTCGTTGATATCGCGGATGAGCAGGGTTTTGCAGTCAAACGTGAAGATGCCGGCCTGCGAATTTTCAAAGATCCGCTGGTATTTGCACTCCTCGGCCTTGAACCGGACGGCAAACGATGATGTCACGACACCGATCGTGATAAAGATGACAAACCACGCGACCGAGATCGCAACAACTTTGGGATCGGCAAATTCGTACGAATAGACAAGGGATATGTAGACAACACTGAGCACAAGGGAGAATATCACCCCGCGTTTCGGGTAGAAATACACAAAGGTGATGATGGGGAAGAAATACAGGAACGGGAATACTTCAAAGATCTTGTGGGTGAGGGCAAAGACCGTGGAATAGACAGCACCCAGCACGGTCAGTGCAATGACGCAGTTCCAGAACATCTGGCGGTTCAGCACCCGGTCCATCTTCATTGGGGCTGCCTCCTTTCATCGCCCCTGTGCTCCTGCTGGAGGAGCGTGCTCTCGATCCGCCTGCGTTCAAGGATCTCTGCTTTGAGCTGTTCGTTGATCTTTTCGAGGTGGGCGGTTCGCTCCACGACCTGCCGTTCCAGTGCTTCAAGGGTCTGCCAGATCTCATCATCCGCGATCTTCTGGTGGGTGAGATCAATGGCTGAACAGAACACTAAATTGCTGGTCGCGAGGATTGCCGAGATGAGGTACTGGCGTGCTGTGCCATCCTTTGTCCTCAGCACGACCTCTTTTAAGAACGGGCTCTGTCCTTTTTTGATACTGGAAAGGAACTCTGCCCGTTCCGCATCGTTCGTCCAGATCATGGTAATTGCCTTGCCCAGCAGGTCCTCGCGTTCATAGTGCAGCATCCGTGCGCACCTCGGGTTGATCTCCTGCAGGCGCATCGAGCGGAGTTCAAAGCAGAAGATCCCGTCCTGGGCATTTTCCAGCACTCGTTTGATCTTTTTCCTCTGGTTGTGCAGACGGGTGGCAAACGAGGACATCACCACTCCGACCATGATAAAGATCGCGAACCATCCCGTGGAAATGGCAATCAGCATGGGGTTGGATAAACCGTAACAATAGACGAGCCCGATGTAGACGAGGCTGATGCCAAGGGAGAAGATCACGCCATGCCGGGGATAGAAATACACGACAAGGATGATGGGCAGGATATAGAGGAACGGGAAGACCTCAAAGATCCCGTGGGAGAGGGAAAAGATGGTGGTCAGGACCGCCCCGATGATCGCAGCGGTGACAATAAAGAGCTGTATGAGCTGATCATCCACATGACTGGTTACATCCATGCCGTCCCCGTTCCCCATCACCGGCACTTCGCGGGGTGCACCCCCGGCCAAGGCCGTTTGCCTCAGCCGGCCGGCATACCCGGCATACCACTCTTGTATCGATAATATCCCTACGATCTCCACCTATATAAAACGTCAGAACGGCACGGGAGCCCTGCAGCAGTCCGGCCATCAATCGTTTTTCTGTCCGGATCCACGGTCCGGGCTGGCATTGAACCGGTGCAGTTCCTCGAGACGGTTGATGTTGGTGAATGTCCTGAGTGCGGGGTCATACTGACGGAGCTCCTGCACCGGTACAAAGGTTGCACGCAGGTTCTGCACCATGCCCCGCAGGGACCGTGTCCCGCGGCTCCTGAGATAGGCAAGGAGTGCGCTCCTGCGGTAGACCGCGTGCAGGGGCTCGTACATCTCTTTGTTCCAGCAGGGGATGGCCGCATCATACCCGTCGATCAGCTCAAAGAGGCGGGCGACAACGTCCGGGTTGATGCATGGCATATCGCACGCGGCCACAAATACCAGTTCTCCCTGTGCCGCCTTCGCACCGGCATGGAGCCCCCCGATCGGCCCGATCCCTTTCCTGATATCGGTAATGCAGCGGACGCCTTCAATATCCTCAAAGCGGGTGCACTGGGCCGGGTCGCGGGCGACCAGCACGGTCTCGTCGACCACCTGTGACAGGGATCCGATGAGGCGGGAGATGAACGTCTTTCCCTCGTACATGAAGAAATATTTCTCCTGGCCGTTCGCCCGCTTTGCCTCGCCCCCGACAAGCACGACCGCGGATCTCACAAAAGTTCTCCTCCCGCCGCCCGGTGATGAATGGATGGTGTGGGATCAGCCGTACAGGGATTGTACGGTGCGGGCGTGCCGTGTCCATTCCCCTCTGCAGCCGCGGCTGCGCTGGCGACGTCGATCCTGCCCGCCCGGCCGCACAAGAGATCCCGGGGCATCGTTCCGGTACAGGGTTGGGGTGAACTGCCTTTCAATGGAACGAAAGCATGGGTGTTTTCCGTCATCCCTTCACCCGGGTCTTCCCCTTCTTTTCCATCGCGAGCAGCGCCTCCTTGATCTCGACCGAGGGCGAGAAACCGCCGATCCCCCGGGCTGCCACGACCCGGTGGCAGGGAATGACGAGCGGTGTCGGGTTGTGTGCCATCGCCCTCCCCACGACACGCGGGGCGGTGCCGCACCGGCTTGCGATTGCGCCGTATGTAGCGGTAGCACCGTACGGGACGTCCCGTACTGACCGGTAGATCCGTGAAAAGAGCGAGTCATGTTCGAGGGCAACGCTGTTCATGCGTGAAAGGTCAACCGGTCTGCCCGCGCAGTACTGCAGGACGGGAGCCGGGACGGTGCCCGGGATCCCGGTTTCTGCGAACCGCACCCGGTGGACGACGTCACCATCCCACCAGACATGGACATACCAGAGCCCGAACCGGCACGAACCCCCTACGATTGCCATAAAGAGAGCACCTCCCTGAAGCGCACAATATCGCATTCGGTCATCTCGTCCTGGATCCAGCCGGGAAGCGCCGCCTTCACGCGCTGTTCAAGGAACCGCCGTTCTCCCAAGACCAGCACGCCCCTCTCCTCTGGGGTCCGGAGCACCCTGCCCAGCGCCTGCAGCGAACGGTTGATGGCAGGGAGCGTGTAACAGAGGAATTCCCCTTCGCTTCCAAACTTGTGCCTGAAGTACTCAATCACCATTTTGCGGACCCGGGTGAACGGGGCGAGCGGGAGCCCGATCACCATCGCGCCGGAGAGCATCTCGCCCCGATAGTCCAGCCCTTCGCTCCACTTGCCGCCGCAGACCGCAAACATCACACCTGCCCCGCCCCGTGAGGGCAGGGAGAGGAACTCAGAGAGTGCGGGCCCGGCATCGGCGGCATCCCGGGGCTCGGCAAAGACCTTCTTTGCCTGTATGCCCGGCGTGCACGCTTTCGCAAACGATTCGAGGATCTGGTAACTGGGGAAGTACACCGCAACGTTGCCCCGGACCAGGGAAAACGCCCGGATATAGTCTGCGATCTTTTCATTGTTTGTCCTGTCCTGCCGCAGCGAGAACGCGGTCGTGATATCATTCGCACCGCAGACGAGCCGGTTCTCGTGTGGGAACATGTTTGGCAGCGTGAGTGTCCTGACCTGTACGTCCCCGAAGTAGTAGCGGGAGAAGCTCTCGACCGGCGAGAGCGTCCCCGAGATCAGGATGCAGCAGGCATGGGCGCTGCAGATCTCCTGCAGGGGCCCGGCGGGATCGATGTTGCGCACCTCAAGCGTGGTGCCGTCCTCGTCTTTGCGGTAGAGCGTGAGGTAGGCAGTGTCACGGGACGACTTCGAGAGCCGGTACAGGAACGCGGTCAGCCGTTCGATCGCCGTCTCGCGGTATTCCCCGCTCTTCTGGTTCTTCTCCCGCACTGCTTCTGCAAGCCCCATCAGCTCGTCCACGATCTCCTCCATCTCCTTCCAGAGCGAGCCCTTCACGATCATCCGGTCAAAGATCGCAGGGTCGAACCAGTCCTCCACCTCGGTTGAGTTCCCGAGACCACGGATGAATTCCGTGAGCCGGGGGAGCACGTGCTGGACCGCTTCTGCCCCCTTGTGGCGCCGGCGGAGAGCGGCAAGCTCCCGGGACGCCAGTTCAAGGTCGCGCTCCGCGAGTTCCACGCTCCCGATGGACTGGATCACGTCACCGCAGTTGTGCGCTTCGTCAATGAGCAGGAGAATGTCTGCCGGCTCGATCCCGAGCGAGAGGTAGACCTGCTCCCGGATGCCATCATCGAACAGGTGGTGGTAGTTGAGGATGATCACGTCCGCGTTCCGTGCGGCCTGCATCATCAGCTCGTACGGGCAGAGGTCCCCGCAGAACTCCGGAAGATGGTTCGGGGGGACAGGCTCGTCCAGCACCCGGTCGGATTTTGCACGCAACGGGGCGGAGGGCACCATCTTTAACCCCCCGGTCTCTCCCTGCACGAACGATTTGCTGTGGATATAGTAAGGGCAGATGAGCGGGTGGTCCCGGTCCATTCGACGGATCTGCTGCATGATGAACGGGTCTTTTGACGGCACGAGCGCCCCCTTTTCGGCCCGGTCACGCATGAGCGAGGAAGAAAAAAGTTTCACGCCTTCGCAGCGGCGGTACACGTCCCCCTCGCCGCCAAGCTGGCACATGCTGGCCTTGCCGATCAGGTATACTGTCTTGAGCTGCGGCTGTTTCTTCCTGACGAGCGCCAGTTCACGGGTGAAGGTGTTCAGCTGGCTCACGGTGCGGACGGCGATCACGACCTTGCGGCCCTTCCGCTCCGCGAGCAGCGACGCGACGACGGCCGACTTCCCGCTGCCTGTCGGTGCATCGATCATCGCGATGCTGCCCTCGCGTGCACACTGCGCCGCGAACTCGAGCATGTCGCGCTGGTGCGGGCGGTAGGCATCGTACGGGAAGTAAGCGTCAAACGCGTCCATTGGTACAGGGTTGGCGCTGAAGGGTTTTATGGGTGTGGGAACGGGTACCGGATAATGGGTGCCGGCAGTGCGGGATTCTGTGAATAGGAAGGTATTACGGCTGTTGCGAGAAAAAAAATGATGTGAAAATTTTTGTAAGAAAAAGTCGGGATTTTTTTTACGGTTCCAAGGTAATCAGGGCAATCACAAATTCTACGTCTGGTGCATCATTTTCTGCCAGATCGGATTATCCAGATTCGGATAGACGCCGTTTGGAGCGTTTAACTCTCCATTCACAACCTGCCAGCCATGAGATTCGCCGTAATGTGTCCAGTAATACGAATCGGTGTAATAATTGCCGCCACCATCTATTCCGGTATATACTATGCCGGGCGTTCCTGGTTCGGACCATGAATTGCCGACAAGGATATCAGATATAATCTCCACCCGGGTAGTCGGTGATGCCGAATAGTCAGCATATATCAGATTCTTCTGGGGAACGTGGATGGGGGAATATTCTATCCATTCCGGAGATCGTGAGCTGATCCTTTCACGTGATGGTGGGGAGAAATCCAGCTTTGGCAGTAACACAGACTCGTTGCCAACGGGATAAAGGGTATTTGGAAAGATCACCGGAGTAAGTAAAAAGGTGGTATTACTAATTTCAACAGAATATCCTGCGCTGCCTGATGGATCGGGATCGATCTTATCAGCACTGATCTTCAGGAACCACGGTTGATTGTTCGGGACGGGATACGTCCCATTAAAGTTCACGCCCGGAGTTGACTGGACGAAATCGATGGAGAAATTATTCTTTTCAAACTGGCTCTTGTCCAGAGGGATTGTCCCTGTCATCGGTATTCCGTTCTTTACCGGTAACGGCAGATAGAACGTTGCATCTGTTATCGGTTCACTTGTATTGATAGTGACACGATACAAGGAATGGGAAATACACGACCGCATGATACGTTCAGATGAACAACCGGCACTCATCGCAAGGAGGATGATACATAAGATGAGCAATGTGATCGTTCGGGAATTTGTTGATATGTTCATTGAACAGTTGTCATCTGTTGAAATAAATAAAGGGTGATCACAAGCGGGCCCCCTTTACCTCTACGTACATGACCGGGGCAAAACTGCACAGCAGATACTCCAGATTATGATAAATGGTGATGTTATAATGGTAACGGACCGTACAAGGATAACGGGCCGTACAATTCCACGATGAAAACTATTACAACAGAGACAATAACTGCAGCAATTGATCGCTTCACTGAAACCTTATGGGTGTGTTTTATCGCGTATACCCAAAGGTAACAACTCCAGAGGAATAATAGAAGAAAAACAACGATACTGAAGAACTGCGGGTTGTAATACAGATTTGAGTATACAACATGAGAAGTCCTGAAAAAAAGCAACCTGCCTAACACTGTGACTGGATTAATAAGTGCCAAGGGAAGCACGCCATATCCGACATTTTGAAGTGTAGCAATCAGGGATCCTGTACCTGAAAATAAAAAGGAAATCAGGAATAATATCCCAGAGAAAATTCCCCAGGCAATGAAGGGAAGGACAAAAAACCATTCAAACATGATGAGAATTGTCGTTACATCGAGACTGTTGCTGACAAGTAAAGTACCAATAATCATAACAGTAAAGCTGACTGCAGCCGATACACCCACAATTGCCAGTGGTGGAACCATGTTGGTTCTCTCTCCGGTAATGTATGCAAAAAAGGCGTCCGGGTGCAGAAGGAGGTTGTTAATCCAAGATACCATAGCAAAGATAATGTGAACAAGGATAATAAACAATGGTTAAGAAATGAGTTATTTTTTTTACAAAATTTTTTGATTTTTGTTATAACAAAATGACAAATTGTATCTGAACATCAATGAACAGTCGAGATTGGTGATACTGATGAAGGTAATCCGGTGGTTCACTGACAGCGAATACGTGATTAAATATTACCGGTAAAAACAAAATTAACAAAATTTATTAATAATTGCAACATTTCCAAATCTATATTAAAAACCAAAAAATTTAAAAAATAATTATTTAGTTACAAAAATAGGTTAAATATTGGAGCTGGGGAATGAGAAAAATCGTACTTATAATTGGCATTATTGTTGGATTGTTACTCATAGGGATTGCTTCAGCGAGCGATTTCGGGCCATGGACAACAGAAACCGTGGATCAAACCAAAAATGTGGGAGAATATACCTCACTTGCGCTGAATTCTCTGGATTATCCGCGAATCAGCTACCTTGACAAGACTCACGGGGATCTGAAGTACGCGGCGTGGGACGGTACATCATGGAAGATCGAGACGGTTGACGGAACAACGAAGAACTTGAATGACCCCTCTCAGAAAGGAAGGGAATACAACCGAGCGGAAGTTGGCGAGTACTCCTCGTTGGCCCTTGACGCGGCTGGCAACCCACGAATCAGCTACTTTGACAAGACTCACGGGGATCTGAAGTACGCGGCGTGGGACGGTACATCATGGAAAATCGAGACGGTTGACGGAGCAACGAAGAAGGTGAATGACCATTCTCAGAAAGGAAGGGAATACAATTACGGGGAAGTTGGCGAGTACTCCTCGTTGGCCCTTGACGCGGCTGGCAACCCGCGAATCAGCTACTTTGACAAGACTCACGGGGATCTGAAGTACGCGGTGTGGGATGGTACTTCGTGGAAGATAGAAACCGTAGACAGCAGCGGGAAGGTAGGTGAGTTTACCTCTATCAAGCTCGACATTAACAAAGATCCCCGGATCAGTTATTATGATCGGACAAACGGAGACCTGAAATTTGCCGCATGGAATGGTGCAATTTGGCAGATAGAGACGGTTGATAGCACAAAGAAAGTCGGGATCTATACCTCTCTTTCACTGGATTCTGTCGGAGACGCCCGGATCAGTTATTACGATGAAAAAAATCACGATCTGAAGTTCGCAAAGGGAACCGGGCACCAGCAAAGAAATCAGATTGCAGGCGATTTATATGGGAAACCAATCTCTGCAGGTGAATTTTTAGAGAAGGTTTTTCCTGGATTTTTTGACAATATGTCCCCAGAGAGCAAACAAAAATATTATGATAAGATGATTGATTGGAATCAACCTGAAAATGCAGAAGAAAAGTTATCTGGATACCTCCCTGCCACGTTTCTATCTAAATCATCATTAGGAACAGACGGTCAAATAGCAGCAGCCTCTGGAACAGGAACAGCTGTATTAGGTTGGGGAGATTCTGATATCAACACAAATCTGCCTAATGTAATTCATTCTGCTAGGACGTATACCTTATTCCCATATCCTACGTACCCTGTGCCGGCTATTGCTGTTGCTTCATACCTTCAACGTTGGAATCCTCAAGGTGATTGGGATCAGAACCCTTGGGATCAGAAGGATGACAGTACAAACATACTATATAATAAAGGGTATGTAGCAACGGAGAAAGCGAAAATAGTTTCCGAATGTGGTTATTATCGAACATTCGGTGTACATGCGTTATGGCTTGAATCTCCACAAATACCATGCCCCCTTGGATGCGAACTTAATCCATATAAGAGTTCAATAAGTAGAACAATATGGGTCAATTCCGGTTCTACCCAATACACAATTAACGCATTCTCAGGTTTAGGTGGATCTATCAATCCGCCAGGAGTAAGCACTGTTAATTGTGGCGATACTCCGACATTCACAATCAAACCAGGCAGTGGCTATGTAGTTGATCAAATCCTTGTAGACAACTCACCTGTAACGGAGAACCCCTATACATTCCCTCCGGTAGTAGCAGATCACACCATCTCCGCAACGTTCATACCGGCATCCGTTTCCGGTCCCGACTGGATCTGGTCACGGGATGGCTGGGGCGACTGGGAGCACATAGCAACATGGTCAGGGAATATCGTCGGACCCTGTAGTGAGTACGGACCTGTAATGGTCAATGGCCATGGTGAGCACGGAGCAAATGTAAATCTTAACTCTGGTTCTGGGTCTTCCAGTGTCTGGCGCACCTTCACGGATCCATCCGGCAGCGGGTGGAATACCATCATCTTTGAAGGCTTGATGTCGGGATCAGATAGACCAGGGGGTCGCTGGATGACCATTGACGTGAACGGCCAGCAGGTGTTCGGCGGGACCGCCGGCCAGACGCCACCGGGTAACAACCAGATGTTCGAGATCACCGGGTCATTCCCACAATCATCAACCGTGACGGTAAAAATATCGAACGGTCAGAACCCCCTTTGGGGGCCGTGGTTCTACATGGAGTTTCACTCGCTCAAACTCACCCAGGGGACCGCTCTGCGCATGACTGATAATGAAGCTCCTTTCGTCATTCCCGATGGTTCAGGACTGGTGACCAACGGAACAGCATCACAGTAATGCAAAGAGATCCATTCCAATTTTTTTTGTATCAATGAAAACAAGAATTATCCAACTATCTATAATCACTTCATTGCGATCATCGTGGCATCCTAAAGATACAGACCGTTGAACCCGACATTTACAAACAACCGTCTGTTCTCATCGCGATGCCGCCCTTGCGTACATACTACACCGCGGACTCCGGCATGTGGCGATGGCCGGGCCGGTATTCAGGACAGGGGAAGGAGGTGTCGGGCGTGTTCATGGGGATCGGTGCAGGTGCGGGCGGTATTCATCATAGGGGAAGTAAGCGTCAAACGCGTCCATTGGTACAGGGTTGGCGCTGCCGGGTTTTATGGGTGTGGGAATGCGGGGCGAAGGTGAACAACCGTTTGTTGCTATCAGGATCCGGTTATGATCATCCGTAGACTTTCGATCCATGCCTGCACAGGGATTGTCAGCCAGATGACGATCATTACCGGCACAATTGATACCGCAGCTGCTTTCCGGAACGTGAACCGGTGGGTGTGCTGTATCGCGAGGATCCAGAGATACCATTCCCAGAACAATATGATGAGACCGATGTTGGAAACAATCCCGTATCCATAATTTGCATACACGTCCAGTGGACCGACAACAGATGGCACCATGTACGCAACAATGAATATAATCCCGCTGAAAATTACCCAACCGAAAACTGAGATTACCCATGGCATCATACCATATCCTATATTCTGGACTGTTGCAGCCAGGGAACCTTTCCCGTCAAGCACGCGGGAGATACCATATGCACCCAGAAACATGACTCCCCATGTAACCAGCGGAGTCAGGACGTAATAACAGAGCCAATTCCCTATCGTTACCCCCCAACCGATATTGGCGAGGTTTAACGAAGCAGTGAGTGAGTAATAACCAAGTGCGATTACGAGCGGGAGCAGCGTGAGCAGGATCCCTGCCACCAGAATAATGAGCGGCGGGACCAGATTCACCTTCTCCCTGGCAACTCCTGAAAAAAAGGCGTCAGGGTGCAGGAATAAGTCTTTCAATCCAAAGAACATGACACACAATGAATCGCACGGGTCTATTATTAAATACTAAGGTAGGGTTGTCCGGTCCACTTCATTTCGGGGAATAGATGTTGTTCGGGAACCAGGCATCAAAGCCGTCCATTGGTACAGGGTTGGCGCTGAAGGGTTTTATGGGTGTGGAAATGGGGGGGTGAAAATGAATAGGGACGGGGGAACCTAAAAAAAAATTACGGGTACCTTGTTACGTCTACGCCCATCTCGGAAAAATGCGGATCGTTTGTGACAACCGAGGCATCAACGGACCCGGCTGATGCAGCGATGATGGCATCC